>JAJBVQ010000048.1 GCA_020859745.1 Rikenellaceae bacterium | reverse complement strand
GCAAAAGGGCGGGAATCTGGTCTTTGCGGGTACTCCCCGACAGTTGGCGGCGGCTCCGGCCAAAACCGGAAGCTACACGGCTCATTACCTGAAAGAGGTTATCGGTTAGGATTTATGGCAGAGGCAGAGTTCGAAACATTTACCCTTTCCAACGGGATCCGGTGCGTGCATCGGCGGCCGCGGGGAGGCCGGGCCGATTCGGTGGCCCATATCGCCCTCACCATCGGCGCCGGTACGCGGGACGAGGCAGCGGAGCAGCACGGGGTGGCCCATCTGGTGGAACATCTGATGTTCAAAGGGACGGGACGGCGGTCGGCGTACCAAGTGAACAGCCTGTTGGAAAATTCGGGCGGCGAGCTCAACGCTTTCACCACCAAGGAAGAGACGGTCATTCATGCCACTTTGCTCCGTTCGGAATTTGCCAAAGGGGTTGATTTGTTGTCCGATATGGCATTCAATTCACGCTTCGATTCCAGGGAGCTGGATAAGGAGCGGGAGGTGATTATCGACGAGATCAATTCTTACAAAGATTCTCCGGCGGAGTTGATCTTCGATGAGTTCGAAGAGTTGCTATTTGTCGGGTCGCCGCTGGGACGGAATATTCTGGGCAGCAAGCGCAATTTGAAACGGGCTACGAGGGAACAGCTGGTGGATTACGTGCGGGGGAATTACCGGCCCGGACAGGTAGTTTTTTCCGCTTCGGCCCGAATGTCGCACAAGCGTTTTCGGGAGGTATGCGAAAAATATCTGGGACATTTGTCGTTCCGGGATAGCGACGGCGCTTTCGTACGAAAAGCGCCGGCCCGGCAGCCTAAATTCGAGATAACAAGGCATAAGAGCACTTACCAAACGCATTGTTTGATAGGTGGATACGGTTATGATCTGAACGATGAGAAGAGGGTGTTGCTGGCATTCCTGATCAATGTGTTGGGAGGGCCGTCATCGGTGTCGCGGCTCAATATGCAGTTGCGGGAGAAACATGCGCTGACCTACAATGTGGAGGCTGGGTATGTGCCGTACAGCGACAGCGGGGTATATACGATCTATCTGGGTTGCGATAAAGATAAACTCGACCGGTCGATGGAGTTGGTGCGGGAGGAGTTGCGGAAATTGCGGGAAACGAAACTGACCCCGGTGCAGTTGGCCCGGGCGAAAAAGCAGTTTATCGGGCAGCTGGCCATTTCGTCCGAGAATACGGAGAACCTGATGCTGGGGATTGCCAAAAGCGTGCTGGTCTATAACACTTTCGACAGCACGGCCGAGATTGCGGCTAAGATCGGGGCGATCACGAGCGAGGAGTTGCAGGCGGCGGCCCGGGAGATTTTCTCTGAAGAAAATCAATATACTTTGATATACCAGTAGTTATGACCACTGACCTGGAGCGTTACATCCTCGACTATATATCGCCGGAAGATCCGGTACTCACGGAACTCGACCGGCAGACGCATCTGCGGGTCGTGCAGCCGAGGATGCTCTCCGGGCACTTGCAGGGGCGTATGCTGGAGATGTTCACGGCGATGGTCGATCCGGAATATGTGCTCGAATTGGGGACGTTTACCGGGTATTCGGCCATTGCCATGGCGCATGGATTGCAGCGTCCTCAGGCGCGGCTGCACACGGTCGAACTGAACGACGAGCTGTACGATTTTGCGGCCGAATATATCGAAAAGGCGGGAATGCGGCAGCGGATCGTCCAGCATATCGGGCCGGCTTTGGAGGTGGTGCCGCAATTGGGATTGGTGTTCGACATGGTCTTTATCGACGCAGACAAGCGGGAATATCCGGCCTATTTCCGGATGTTGCTGGACGGAGGTCTGGTGCACTCCGGGAGTGTTATACTGGCCGATAATGTGCTCTGGAGCGGGAAGGTGGCGCAGACGGAGGTGGCGCACAATGACCGGCAGACGCAGGGAGTGCTGGAATTCAACCGGATGGTGCGGGATGACGAGCGGGTGGAGCAGGTGATCGTACCGCTGCGGGACGGACTGACGATCATCCGCGTGAAATAGCTCCGGTTTTTTTTCTTTTCCGGGCTAGCGAAAGGCTTATCTTTATCGCGCCGTAGGCAACAGCCAGCACGGCGATCGCCGCCGCTCCGGACGGAATGTTGCTTTCATAGCTGACGTATAGTCCGATCAGCGTAGCCAAGGCTCCTCCGACGCACGACCAGACCGTTATCCGCTTATAATTGCGGTTCAGCGTCCCGGCGATCACGACCGGCATGGTCAGCAGCGACATCAGCAGGACTATCCCCATGGTTTTGATATTCAGCACGATCGTTACCGCGATCAGGATCATCATCAGGTGGCTGATAATCCCGACGGGCAGCTTCTGGGAAGCCGCGAATTCCCGGTCGAAAGCCGTGTATACGATAGCCCGGTAGCAGAGGCTGAAAAGCAGAATCAGGACGGTGTCAAGCAGGCACAGCCAGATCAGGTTGGCACTGTCCACCAGCAGGATATTCCCGAACAGGAAGCTCATCAAATTCGGCGCGTATCCCGGCGTCAGGAAGACGAAAATGATCCCGACCGACATGCCCAGCGACCAAAGGACACCCGTTGCGGCATCTTCGCTGATCCGGCCTTTGCGGCTGAACGCTTCGATTCCCACCGCTGAGCAGACGGCGAAAACAAGCGCCCCGATCAATGGATTGGCCCCCAGATAGTAAGCGATCCCGATACCCCCGAACGAAGCGTGCGTAATCCCGCCGCTCATAAAGACCAGCCGCCGTGAAACGATGTAGGTGCCGACGATGCCGCAGGCGATCCCCGACAGCACCGCTGCGAGGGCGGCGTTCCCTAAGAAACGGTAGCTGAATATCTCCTGGATAAACTCGATCATTTTTCAGTCTGCTTTTGGTCGTGCGAACAACAGGTGCAGCCGCGGTGCTGCGAAAGCACGGTGTGCGGCACAGGGCCGTGCGAGATCAACTGTATCGGGCAGTCGTATTCCTGCAATTGCTCCGGGGTAATCACGTTCGAGGGGTGGTAGTGGAAGCAGCGGTTGATGCAGACGATGCTTTTGACATGGCGGCTGATGGTGCCCAGGTCGTGCGAAACCATCACGATTGCTATGCGCCGGTTCAGTTCGGCCAGCAATTCGTACAACTCCTTTTCGAACTTGTTGTCCACGAACGTGGTCGGCTCGTCCAGTATCAGCAGTTGCGGGTCGGATATCAAAGCCCTGCAAAGCAGCACCCGCTGCAATTCGCCTCCCGAAAGACCCCCGATCGTACGTCCGGCCAGTTTCCCGATCCCGATGTCATGCAGCAACTCTATGGCACGGGCTTTGTCCTTTTTGCCGTACCTTCCGAAGACTCCTTTGCGGTCTGCCAGTCCCGACATTACCACATCCGTCACCGAGATAGGGAACGATTTGTCGATACTTTTGATTTGGGGCAGGTAGCCCGTCCGCAGCCCTTTCGCATATTCGACACTCCCCGCCAACGGTGGCAAGGCGCCTGTCAGGGTTCGGATAAACGTGGTCTTTCCCCCGCCGTTCGGACCGATCACGCCGATATAATCCCGTTCGCCGATGGTAAGGTTTATCCCGCTGACGATCGGCGGTTCGCCGGCGTAGCCTATGGCGAGGTCTTTGATCCGGATCAGTTCCATCGGTCAGTCGTTCAGGATTACATGCAGGCTGTCGGCCAGCCCGTACATATTGCCCATCCAGTCGGGTGCCAGCGGATCGAACTCCACGGCCCTTCCTCCCGGCAGCTCGCGGGCGATCGTCCGGGCCGCTGCATCGCTGGTCTGTCGCTGGAACAGGACGGCTTTCACGCCCATTCTTTGCAGGGAGTCCACCAACTGTTTCATCACTTTCACGCTGGGTTCCTTGCTGTCGGCTTCGATGGCGATCTGATCCAGTCCGTAGTCGTCAGCGAAGTAGGTGAGCGAGGTGTGGCCGATGGCGAAGCCGTTGCGTTTCGCGCCCCCGACGGCCTGCCGGATATAACGGTCCAGTGTATCGACCCGCCGGGCAAACCGATCCGCGCGGCCGTTGTATATTTGGGCAGAATCGGGTTTAATTTCTCCCAAAAGTCCTGCGATCCGGTATCCCATTTCGCTGACGATTTTGGGTGACAGCCAGATATGCGGGTCGATGCCGTGGTCGTGCCCGGCAATTCCGTGGCTGCATTCACCCTCCAGTATGTCGACATTTTCCGACAGGTTCAGCATATGTATGTCCGGTGCGATACTTTCGATTTTCGTTTCGAGGGCCTGTTCGAAATCGATCAGTCCGGTCGATATGTAAATCTGCGCATCCGACAGAGCCTTGATCTGCTGGACGGTAGGCGCATAGCTCTCCGGGGATGTCGTCTCGGGAACCAGCACTTCGATCCGGGTTCCCGAGTCTGCGATTTGTTCAACCACATATTTCAGCGGGGCAATGGAAACATATATGGTCTCATCTTTCGGTTTAGGCGTCTGGCCGCAACCGATTAAGAGTATGGTTAATATTGGAATAATTATTTTCATCTCAGAATATTCTGTCGCCGATCGCCCGGACCAATCTTTCCAGACACTCCACATCGACCGCCGTAAAGTCGTCCGGTTTGTCGCTGTCTATGTCCAATACGCCGCTTACATTCCCGCCGCCATCGAAAATCGGGATAACCACTTCGGACTTCGAAGCCGAACTGCAAGCGATGTGTCCGGGAAACAGGTTCACATCGGGTACCAGTTGGCTTTTTCGCTCTTTCCAGTCGGTGCCGCAAACTCCCTTGCCGAAGCCTATCCGGGTGCAGGCCAGAGTTCCCTGGAAAGGGCCCAACACCAGCTCCCGGCCCGCAACGCGGTAAAATCCGACCCAGAAGAAGCCGAAGGTCTCTTTTAACGCAGCAGCGACGTTTGCCATATTGGCGACCGGATCGCTTTCGCCGTTTACCAGCGATTCGATCTGGGGCAGCAGGGCAGTGTACCGTTCCCGGCGGTCTTCCGTTGCGGGTATATTCAAATTTTCGGCCATAAATCGTCGGGTTTTATTCGGGAGAACAAAGGTACGAAAAAAGCCTTTCCTTCCCGAAGGAAAGAAAGGCTGGGTAGGACGATTATATTCCGAACGGATTAGTCGTTCAGCGAGAAGCGTTTGTAAGCGACAACGGTCGCATCCGCGTTGGCGTTGTGAATGAACTGGGCCACAGTCAGCTTGTTGTCCTTCACCAGTGCCTGGTTCAGCAGGGTCGATTCCTTGAGGAATTTGTTGACCTTGCCTTCCGCGATCTTGTCCAGCATAGCTTCCGGTTTGCCTTCGAGGCGAGCCTGTTCGCGGCCGATTTCGCGTTCTTTTTCCAGTACATCTGCCGGGCAGTCTTCCTTGCTGATCGAGATCGGTGCCATGGCGGCAGCCTGCATGGCCACGTCGTGGGCCACATCGGCCGGAATCTCGGCATTGAAGCCGATCAGGGTACCCAGCTTGTTGTTCATGTGAACGTAGCTGGAGCACATCGGAGCTTCGATCTTGGCATAGTATGCGATTTCGATCTTTTCGCCGGTCTGGCCCGATTTTTCGGTCACCATCTCCTCAACGGTCTGGTTGCCGACTTTCAGGGCCTTGAGCGCGTCGAGGTCGGCCACGTCGTTCTTGATGGCGATATCGAGCATCTCGTTCACGGTCTTGACGAACTCTTCGTTCTTGGCTACGAAGTCGGTTTCGCAGGCCAGGCAGATCATATATGCTTTTTTGTTGCCGTCGGTCAGGCGGGCGGCAACCACACCTTCGGTAGCTTCGCGGTCGGCGCGCTTGCTGGCGACGAGTTTACCTTTTTCGCGGATGATGTCCTGTGCGCGGTCGAAGTCGCCGTTGGCTTCCACGAGCGCTTTTTTGCAGTCCATCATGCCTGCGCCGGTCATTTTACGTAATTTAGCTACGTCTGCGGCTTTGATTTCCATGGGTTGTTCCTTTCTAAAGGTTATTTGGTTAAAAACGTAACGTGCCGCGAGTTTAGTATGTTTCAACGGACTCCCGGCACGCTTACGCTGTCATATTTACGATGAAGTCCGCTTATTCAGCTGCGTTTTCGAGAACTGCTTCCGCTTCGGTTTCAGCTTCAGCGACAGCCTCGGTTTCCGCTTCGCCTTCGGCGGCTTTGCGAGTCCGCGGACGGCCTTCCTTCTTGGCAGCGGTTGCCGCTTTCGGGGCTTCGGCCGCTTCTTTCTCCTTCTCTACCTTACGCTCGGCCAGACCTTCCTGGATAGCCGCGGTAACGGTGTCAAGGATGACTGCGATCGATTTGGTAGCGTCGTCGTTCGCCGGGATCACGTAGTCGATATTGGTGGGGTCACAACAAGTATCAACCATGGCGAATACCGGAATATTGAGGCGTTTGGCCTCTTTCACGGCATTGGCTTCTTTCTGTACGTCGATCACGAACAACGCTGCCGGCAGACGGGTAAGGTCTGCGATCGAACCGAGGTTCTTTTCGAGTTTGGCCCGCTGGCGCGAGATCTGCAACTTTTCGCGTTTGCTGAAATTGTCGTAGGTGCCGTCGCTGTTGAGTTTGTCGATGGTGGCCATCTTCTTCACCGCTTTGCGGATGGTGGGGAAGTTGGTCAGCATACCGCCGGGCCAACGTTCGGTCACGTACGGCATCGCCACGCCGGCTACTTTTTCGGAGACGATCTCCTTAGCCTGTTTCTTGGTGGCGACGAACAGGACTTTGCGTCCCGATTTGGCTATCTGTTTGAGTGCGGCGGCGGCTTCGTCGAGTTTCACCACGGTTTTGTGGAGGTCGATGATGTGGATCCCGTTCTTCTCCATGAAGATGTACGGTGCCATTTTGGGGTTCCACTTCCGTTTGAGGTGTCCGAAGTGTACGCCAGCCTCTAAAAGTTGATTGAAATCTGTTCTTGGCATTTTTTCGATTTTTTAAAATCTGTTTTAACTCTTTCGTCACCCGTAAGGTAGTGCCGTGCTTGCGTCCCGCAAGGGGCGGCAGTCCGTCCGGGTTTCCCGCGTCTTATGCAACGAAGCGGTAGTACTGTATGGGTAGTCTGCGTTCGTTTGGGCCGACAGTGTGGCCGGTAACATAAGCCGTGCAATGATGGTATTGCGCAGGTCGCGAAACGGGATTAACGTTTGCTGAACTGGAAGCGTTTGCGTGCGCCCGGCTGGCCCGGTTTCTTACGTTCCACGACGCGAGCGTCGCGGGTAAGGAAGCCGTTCTTTTTCAGTTCGGGGCGAAGTTCCGCGTCCATTTCGATCAGGCAGCGTGAAATCCCGAGGCGTGCAGCTTCCGCCTGCCCTTTGACGCCACCGCCCGTGAGGTTGATCTTGATGTCGACGCCTTCGGTGAGGTTGGTCACCAGCAACGGCTGTTTAACGACATATTGGAAGATCTCCAGCGGGAAGTAGGTTTCGAGCGGGCGGTCGTTGATCGTGATGTTGCCACTGCCACCTGCGGTGAGGTATACGCGTGCAACGGCTGATTTTCTGCGGCCTACGGCGTTTACAACTTCTTGACTCATTATTTAAGATCGTTTAATTTGATGGTTTTGGGGCTCTGGGCCGTATGCGGGTGCTCTGCGCCGGCATAGACTTTCAGGTTGCCGAAGATAGCCGCTCCCAGGCGGTTCTTGGGCAGCATCCCTTTGACTGCTTTTTCGATTACGAAGGTCGGCTTTTTAGCCAGGTAATCGGCCGGGGTGGCGAAACGCTGGCCGCCCGGATAGCCCGTGTGGCGCGTATAGACCTTGTCGGTCATCTTCTTCCCCGTGAGTCTCACCTTGTCGGCATTGATGACGATAACGTTGTCACCGCAGTCGACGTGGGGAGTGTAGCTGGGCTTGTTCTTGCCGCGCAGGATCTTGGCCACCTGCGATGCGAGCCGCCCCAGCACTGCATCCGTCGCGTCGATGATGTACCACTCTTTATTGGCGGTACCGGCGTTGACAGAGATAGTTTTGTAGCTTAATGACTCCACTTTTCTACGTGTTTGTGAGTTAATACTGTGTTTGTTGTGACCCATTCCCATACTTTATGGGGCGTGCAAAGGTAAGCATTTTCACGTGAAAAACAAACTTTTTCGCCGTACTCGGACTCGTTCTTCCTGTTTTTAGCGGTAATCGTGGACGGTGTAACCTTTTGTCGCGTCGCGGTCGAGGGTGAATTCGGAACCGGCGGGGGCGATCCCGAATTTGAAATTGCGGAACAGATCGTTCCGTCCCTCCGCGCTCCACCACAGGGAAACGGGAACCGGGCCGGCCGGATCGATGCTGTATACAATGAGCGGCTGTTCCGCCCCGGTCGGGTCGTCGGCCGGATAAGCACCGATCCGGCGGAGACCGCTGCTTTTCGCCGCCTCGTCCGTCACATCCACATAAGCGAGCCCGAGGTCCTCCAGGTCGAGCAGGTACAGATTTGCATCACCGGGAGCCAGCTTGTCGGTGCAGATGACGGAAGAGTCCGACGGGGTAATGGCATAGCGCGACGTTCCGTCAAAAATCTCCTCCCCGGCCAGCGTGTTGTTGCGATATACCCGGGCATGAAACCGCGGGTTGTTTTTGGTGATCTCCATGCGTATTTCGGGGGTTTGGTTGTCGCGTTTGTCCAGCATGATCTCGTAGCTGTGCGGCTCCTGTAAGTGCCGGAGCATCCGTTGCATGAGGCTGTCCGGCGACTCTTCAGCCGAGAGGAAACCGATGCCGAAAAGAGCGGTAAGGACGGTAATCAGACGTTTCATTCAGGTGTTTTTAGGGGTGATATCCAGTAAAATTATCTTTTTTATCGCTATATTGCAACCTTTACCAAAGAGACGTTTTAAGCATCGATGGCCAGGTATTTTATCGAATTGTCCTATAACGGAGCGGGTTACAACGGCTGGCAGCGGCAGCCGAACGCACCTTCGGTGCAGGAGATGCTGGAAAAGGGGATTTCCATGCTGCTCGGTGCGCCGCACGAGATCGTGGGGGCGGGACGGACCGACACGGGGGTGCATGCGGCTTTCGCCGTGGCCCACTTCGACACGGAGGCGGGAGACGACAAGGTGTCCGATCCCGAATTCGTCTATCATTTGAACTGCATCCTGCCCAAGGACATCGCCGTGAAAAAAGTGTATGCCGTGCCGGACGACAAGCATGCCCGGTTCGATGCCCGGCGGCGGGAATACAAATATTACATCACCACGGTGAAAGACCCGTTCGCAACGGGTACGGCATGGCAGATCACCCAGCCGCTGGACGTGGACGCCATGCAGACGGCGGCGGTATCGCTGATGCGCTACGAGGATTTCACCTCGTTCGCCAAACTGCATTCGGACACGAAAACCAACCGCTGCACGATTTTCGGCGCCAACTGGCAGGCCGAAGGAACGAAGTTGGTCTTTACCATCGCCGCAGACCGTTTTCTTCGGGGCATGGTTCGGGCGGTGGTCGGCACGCTGGTCGATGTGGGGCGGGGAAAGATGACCCCGGCGCAGTTCTGCGCCATCATCGAGAGCAAGGCCCGGGCGGAGGCAAGCGCACAGGCCCCGGCGCACGGATTGTTTTTAACGGACGTACAATATTGAGATGCATGGGAAAAATGAGATCGATCCTGTCTGCCGCGGCGATGGCAGCGGTAACTGTCGCTTCTGCCGGTGCGGCCGGGCCGCTGAAGCTGACTTACGACAAACCGGCGCGGGACTGGATGACGGAGGCGCTCCCGGTCGGGAACGGCTATATGGGGGCGATGTTCTATGGGACGATGATGGCCGATACGATCCAGTTTACGGAGGAGAGCCTCTGGGAGGGCGGCCCGGTGACGGGATCGAAGACGAATGACGGGGGAAACCGGGCTGGGGCGTGGAAATATCTGGCTCCGGTGCGGGCTTTGCTCGATTCGGGCCGGGTGGCAGAGGCATACGCTTTGGCCAACAAGGAGTTGACAGGGCGGATAGATCGAAGCAAGGTTGCGCCCGGAGGGCCGGAATTCGGAGATTACGGGGCGCAGCAGACGTTCGGCGATATTATCGTGCGCACGCTGCCGGGGGCGGTGGATCGCAGCGCTTATACGGATTATAAGCGGGAACTGGATATTGCCGACGCGGTGGGGACGGTTTCCTATTCGCAGGGCGGCGTCGATTACCGGACGGAGTATTTCGCATCGTATCCGAAACGGGTCGTGGCGGCGAGATACAGCAATACGGCCCGTGGCGGGGTGGGGTATGAAGTGCTGCTGACCACGCCGCACCAGGATGTGAAATTCCGGAAGATGGACGATAATACGATTGTGTTGGACGGACGCCTGGCGGGGAATAAGTTGGGTTTCGAGGCGGCGGTGACGGTGCGCACGGACGGGAAGTTCGTGAAGTCGCCGAAAAGTTCCGTCTTTATCGGGGTCGAGGGGGCGCATTATATAGAGGTGTACCTTTCGGCAGGGACGGAATACAGGAACGATTATCCGGCCTATCGCGGCGGCGATCCGAAGGCGTTGAACAAACGGGTGTTGGCTTCGCTCGGCGGGATCACTTATGATTCGCTGAAGGCGGAGCATATCCGGGATTACCAGTCGATTTTTAACCGGGTTTCGCTGGATCTGGGGACTAACAGGCAGGCCGCGCTGACCACGCCGGAGCGGCAGCGGCAATATGCCGAAGGGGCATACGATCCGGCTTTGGAGGCGTTGTTTTTCCAGTGGGGGCGTTACCTGCTGATCTCCAGCTCCCGGCCGGGGACGATGCCGGCGAACTTGCAGGGGAAGTGGAACCATTCGACCAATCCGCCGTGGGCCTGCGACTACCACATGAACATCAACCAACAGATGATCTACTGGCCCGCCCCGCTGACGGGTATGCCGGAGGTCAACCGGCCTTTGGTGGACTATATCCTGTCGCTGCGGGAGCCGGGCCGCAAAACGGCGAAGGAGTATTTCAATACCCGCGGGTGGAGCGTGCATACGATGAACAATCCGCTGGGCTATACGGCCCCGGGGTGGGAGTTCAACTGGGGTTATGCGCCGAATGCAGCGGCGTGGCTGGCGCAGCACCTGTGGGAACAATATGCTTTTTATCCCGATTCGGCTTACCTGCGGACGGTGGCCTATCCGGTGATGAAGGAGCTGGCGCAGTTCTGGTTCGATTACCTGACGGTCGATCCGCGGGACGGAACGCTGGTAAGCTCGCCATCCTATTCGCCGGAGCACGGCAATATCTCGGCCGGGGCGACGATGGACCAGGAGGTGGTCTGGGATTTGCTGACCAATATCCTGGATGCCGACCGGGTGATGCCGGACGCTGACCGGGCGTTTATCGACAGTGTAAAATCGGTGCGGGAGCGGCTCTCGCCGTTGAAAGTGGGCAAGTACGGCCAGTTGCAGGAGTGGAAAGAGGACTTGGACGATCCGCAGGACAACCACCGCCATGTTTCGCACCTGTTCGCCTTGCATCCGGGGCGGCAGATCTCGCCGCTGACCGATCCGAAACTGGCGGATGCGGCCCGTCGGACTTTGGTTTACCGGGGTGACGACGGCACCGGCTGGTCGCTGGCGTGGAAGATCAACTTCTGGGCGCGGCTGCTGGACGGGAACCATGCTTATGCAATGAGCCGCCGGGTGCTGCGGCCGGCGGGAACAACCGGGATATTCATGTCGTCGGGCGGCGGTTCGTACTCCAACCTGTTGTGCGGTCATCCGCCGTACCAGATGGACGGGAATATGGGTTATGTTTCGGGAGTGACGGAGATGCTGCTCCAGTCGCAGACCGGAACGGCCTCCACCCCGGTGATCGACCTGCTGCCGGCGTTGCCTGTGGCATGGCCGGACGGCGAGGTGAAAGGCTTGCGGGCGCGGGGCGGTTATACGGTGGATCTGAAGTGGAATGACGGGAATTTGGGCGAAGCGAAGCTTATGCCGGCGGGACAGTCACCTGAAACCGTGACGGTGCGGTATCGCGGCCAAGAACAGAAAG
>JAJBVQ010000222.1 GCA_020859745.1 Rikenellaceae bacterium | reverse complement strand
GCCCAACGGACCCGCTTTTTACAAAAAGCGGCAGTGCGGTGCGGGTACATACAAACAATCGATCGGTTAACAATTTAAAAAGTCAGGTTCAGTTCCATGCCGAAGTAAGGCGACGCCGAACGCCGCGTCAGCACCCCATTGCGGTAGTAGTCCGGATAGGCGCTGAACAGGCGGTTGACATACATCGCCAGCCGGGCCCAGCGGCCGAAATGCTTCGTTGCTTTCAGGTTCACATCCATGCAGAACGGCACCGTCGAGCGGTCGAAATAGGCAGACGAATAGGTCTGCACCAGCCACTGCAACTGCGTGTCGTGCCGGTCAGCCTCCGTGAACGGATGCTCCGTGCCCGAAGCGTCCACCCACGCCACCGGCGCCCCGTCGTTCCACAATGGCTGGCTGCTCGTGAACCAGAGGCACTGGAAAGTGGTCGAGAAAGTCAGCCCCAGCTTTTCCAAGTACGTGTCGAACGTCACGTTCGTGTTGAACTGCCGGCGCACCGAGCCGTCCTGCCAGTCATAGAGGCCTACATACTTCACCGGGTCGCCGCCCAGGTTGATCGTCGAAGAGCGGTAGATCGGTGCGCTGTTGCTGTACGTGGTGCGGAACCACGCCCCGTTGACCGTAATGCGAGTCCTCAGGGCTTCGATGCGCGGCGACGAGAATTGAAACTCGACCCCCCGTTTGTCGATCCGGCTGCCGTTGGCCCAACGACCATAGGTGTTCAACAACGTGTCGTTCGTGTAAGGCACCTCCGACAGGTCGGGCGGTCCGGTCAGCGTCCCAGGGTCGATGGCGTTGGAATCGTAGTTCTTGTACGGCAGGGCCTTATAATAAGTCATCGTGCGGAAGCCGTCGGTCATCCGCTCCTGGAAATAGGTCACCGAAAAATCGAAACCCCGGTGCTCCGCGCTGAAACGCCCCTCCCATTTGAGGTTGCGCGCCGGACGCAGGTCGAAATTGATGTTGTCCCACACATAAGTCAGCATGTTGATACGCCGCAGGTCGGGGTCGGTCGGGTAATAGTTCAGCTGCACCAGGTCGGCGTAGATCGGGTCGGGGTAGAGCTGGTCGAGCGTCGGCGTTTTGGTGTGTCGTCCGATGCCCCCAGCGATCTCGAAGTTCCATTTTCCCACCGCAGGCAGCCGCCACTGCACGTTCACGCGCGGGTCGACGTAGACCTTGCCGTGCATCCGGTAATCCTTCCGGATATTGAGCGGCATCATGGCCCGCACGCCCGCCGTCACCACGAAACGGTGCTCCCCGGCCTGAAAACGCATCGCATCCTCGGCGAAAAGCGATAGCTCGGTGCCCGCCGGGATATCGCTGAACGACCGCGGGCGGTTGGTATTGTTCGGATTCAGCGGCCGCGTGATATCGTAGATCTGCCCCTTGCCCCAGTTCTTGTCGTATTTCCAGTCCAGCCCGACCTTGCCGCTGTGCCGCACGCCGCCCGTCTTCCCGCCCAGCCCCAGCACCGCTTTGACGAAAGCGTTCATCGGCTTGCCGTCCACCGCCACGTCCGCCGTGTAACGGAACGGCAGCAACTCCGCATCGTGCTCGCCGTTCACCATCCCCGTAGGCAGCGGCACGGGACGGTTCAGGTAGACCTGCTTGGTCTGCTCCATCCGGCTCGCCTCCTGCGCCACGGAGGCCGTCACGTCCAATGTTTTCAAGGCCCCGGCGTTGAAAAAGACCCAGTTGAACGACGTTCCCAGCGCGAAGCGGTTGTAGGAGGCTTTGAAGCGGTCGCCCGCCATCGAAGCGTCGGCATCCGTCTTCTCTTTGTCGAGCGAACCGGTATAGTCGAGGCTCAACCGCCAGCGCAGCGACGCCTTGTCCGTCACGCTGCGGCTGCTGTACCGCAGCGAGCCGGTGATCCGTTTGTAATTGGCCAGCGTATTGCGGGGGTCGCTCCGGGCCGTCAGGTAGTCGCCGTCAATGTTCAGTATCTTTTCGTCGCCCCTGAGGGCTATCCCCTTTCCCGCCGAGACCAGTTTGCCGTATTCGTCGGCCTTGACCCGCGCCTCGAACGGGGTGGCCGTCATCCGCCGCCGGATATTGACCAGCCCGCTGGTCAGGTTGCCGTACTCCACGGAAGGGATGCCCCGCACGATCTCGACCGACTCGATGTTGTCGGTGGGGATCGTCCGCATATCCAGCCCGCGTGACACCAGCGAACCGTCTCCCGACGAGCCTGGGATGGATTGCAGGTTGGCGTCGGTGCTGACCGGCACCCCGTCCACCGTGAAGGCGGTACCCAGCGACAACACGTCGTAGTCGCTGCTGCTGTTGCCCGCTTCGCGCAGCCGGATCAGGTTCGGGGCGCCCAGTTTCGGATTTTGGGCCAGTCCGCCGGGCAACAGGGAAAGCAAATCGGAGAAGCTCGACGGCTGGAGATGCTCCATGGCCTGCCGGTCGATGCGCGAGGCGCTGGTTGCCCCTTTGGATTCCTTGGCCGTCACCACCACCTCCTGTGCCGTCAGCGGTTGGGCCGTCAAACCGATACGCAGGGTAGTGTCGCCTGTGATCCGAAAGGTGCGCTCCCAGTCCCGGAAGCCGACGAAGGCGACTTTCACCCGGTAATTCCCCGGCTGGAGGCCCGAAAAGACGAACGAGCCCTTGGCGTCGGTAACGGCCCCGCGCGGCACGGCGCTCCCTTCCGGGAAAAGCTGTACCAGCGCATAGTCCTGCGGCTGCCCCGTGGCCGCGTCGGAGACGGTGCCGCGCAGGATCGCCGCAGCGGCAGTGCCGTGGGCGGCCAGCAAGAGTAGTATGGAGAGAAGTATCCGGGTCATTTCCGGGGACAAAGGTACCGGGGCGCCGAGGCCGGGACAATCGCCACATTTAAGGAAAAAGCAGGCCGGGGCTCCCTAAAAATGGGGAGCCCCGGCCCGGGAACGAAAGCAGCGAAACCTATTCGGCCCGCGTGCGGAACTGGACCAGATAGTCTTCCAACATACGGATACCGTCCGGGGTGACGAAGCTGAAATCGCGCAGCACGTAAAATTCGTATTCGTGATCCGGCTTGAGCTTGACCACAATAGTAAACGACGTATTGTCGTCGGAATATCCTTTTGCCTCGACGAAATCGAATAACTTGTCCATGCCGCCGGGGCCGGGGTTAAAGGAGTAACCGTGCCCAAGCACCGGCCGGTCGAAACGGATAGTAATATCGGTCAGGTTCGGGTCCACATCCTGCGCCCCGTTGCCGAAAGGCTCGACAGCCACCACATGGAGGATTCGACCTGTACGGATCGACTTTTCACGGGCCCGGCGCTCCTGCAATACCTCCATCTGCCCGGGAAGATCGTTGCAGAATGCCGCGATGCGGGGCATAAAGCTCCGGAAATCGGGATACTTGTCCCGGTCGGCCTCGTACTCGCCGAGCAGCTCCACCGCCTCCGGCATCCAGATAAAATGGCTGTTGATCTGGTACTGCATCTCGTTATCGACGGCGGCCGAGTCGGCATGTTCCATCAGGTAGCGGATCACCGCCGCCCGCACGAAGGTTTCGTTGAGTACCGTTCTCCCGTCGGCATACGCCTGTTTCTGCATCTCTTTAGAGCTCTCCCGGAAAAGTTGGTACGCGGGCCACGACAGCGCCGGTTCGGCATCCAACACCGGATTAACGTACGAGTGGGTGAACTCATGCACGATCGTGTTCAGGAACCCCTCGCGGTTGAACTTCGGCTTTCCGTCCCGCATCCCCCACGAGCCCATAAAGGCGTACTGGTCTACGGTCGAATCCGGGTAAGTGATACTGCCCCCGTAGTTCCCCCCGCCGAATCCCATGCCAATAATCGGCACCATTCCGCCTTGGGCCTCCTCGCCGAAGAAACGGCCGAACCACTCCATGTCGATCTCCGCAAAAACGTCCCCGAACGCCTCCTCCACCTGCCCGAACAGCGGAGCCTGCTGCGCGAAGAACTCCTCGCAGCGGGCGTCCTTGTAGAACTTGTCCAGCAGCTTGATAAATTCCGTCCCGCGTTCGACGCCCCAGCGGGATTCCGGTTGCGATTCGGTCAGCGGCAGGCGAGGGCGCAGCTTCGGCGGCTCTGTCAGGTAGACACCCATAATGGGAATGGCATTATAGCCCATATCAGCTTCGTTCCGGAGCTTCTTCATGTACTGTACGGCAGGATGCTCCTTGTAGGAAGCGAACCAGGCTTCTATGGCGTCCGAATAGGCCGGGACCGCCTTGCTTTGGAATTCCTCGTAGCCCGCCAATCGGGCCACAAGGGTTACCAGCTCGACCCGCCGGTCCACTGTCGGTTTGGAAATGCCGCGCGTCGCGGTGGCCTTAGGCCCCGCAGCGGCGCTGAGAAAAGCCATAAGGCCCGTTAAAAGGAAAAAGATCTTTCTCATGGTGTTAGTTAAGTTTTAGCAGTCACAAAAAGGGCAAAGGAGATGCCTTTTGATACAAATAATTGACATTCTGTTGTATATCAATCTAACACTCGAAGCCGGCCGTCTAAAAATTGGACACTCGCTGTCTAAAAAAGAGACAGCGCCGGGATAGCCATTTGTTAGGATGCCCGGCCGGATAATCCCCATAATTGGGGATTTCCCGCCGCGAAGGGGCACTCTACCTTTGCCGTCGCATCGGGAATGAAATACCGGAAACGGATCTGTGCCATTCGCAGAATGCCGGGCTTGCGCGCCGGGCCTTCGGCCCGCCCCCGGAGCGCGCAGCCCGAACCGCATAACACAAACAAAAACCAACCATACCATGAAAAAGCAAATTCTCTTCTCGCTCGCCCTGGCCGGGGCGCTGGCCCTCGCCTCGTGCGGCAGCGGCACCAATAACGCCGGTACGGCGGCGACCGCCGAAAGTAGTTCGGCCGCTGTGAAAACGATGGACGTAGATTCACTGCTGGCCTCAGCCGAAACGCTGGTGGACAGGCCCATTGTCGTCGAAGGCATCTGCACCCACATCTGCGCCAAGGGGGGCGGCAAGCTCTTTATGATGGGCAGCGACGATACTAAGACGATCCGCGTGGAAGCGGGCGAGAAGATCGGCCGTTTTCCGCAGGAGGTGGTCAATAATATCGTAACCATCGACGGCATCCTGCGGGAGCAGCGCATCGACGAGGCTTACCTGTCCCAATGGGAAGAGCAGGTGAAAGCGCAGACGGAAGAGAAGCACGGCGAAAACGGCGCGGGCTGCGATTCGGAGCAGAAAGCCCGCGGCGAAGCCACCGGGGCTGTGTCGGCAACCGACCGCATCGCGGCGTTCCGCCAGCGCATCGCGGACCGCAAAGCTAAGGAGGGCAAAGAGTACCTGTCGTTCTACTACATCGACGGTGAAGCCTACACGATCAATAAATAACAGTGTCTTTACCGTTCGGGTATTTTGCAGTGAGATGTAAAGTTTCGGCAGTCCGGCGTGTGCTTCCGCCCACAAACGCTGTGAATTTTATACCGGGGCCGGACACCCGGGATGCACGCCCCGAGCTTGCGAGGGTTGCGGGCCTCCCGTGGGGAGGCGTCCGGCCCGCGCAGCTCGCTCCCGATCGCTGCAGAAAATGCAGAAACGACAGTGCAATACGGGCTATACAAAATAACCGAACAATTAAAAAATATGGGAATGGGATTATCAGTTATGACCCGTGTACGGAAAGTGAGCCGCCGGCTGCACCGGGATTTTTCGTTCTTTTTCGCCGGCGTGATCCTGATCTACGCCATCTCCGGCATCGCCCTGAACCACAAAGCCACCTTCAACAGCAACTACGATATCAGCCGCCGCACGTTTGCCGTCGAAGGGGCCATGCCGCCCCGCAGCGGCGTGACCGAGGAGTGGGTGAAGTCCGCACTGCTTGAGCCCGTGGGCGAGGAAAATGCCTATACCAAGCACTACTTTCCCAAGGACGGCACCATCAAAGTCTTCCTGAAAGGGGGATCGAGCGTCGTGGCCGACCTCGGCACCGGGCAGGCCGAATACGAAGCATTCAAGCGGCGCCCCTTCTTCAGCGCCGTCAGCCGCCTGCACTACAATCCCGGCCGTTGGTGGACCGTCTTTTCCGACATCTTCGGCGGGGCGCTGATCCTCATTACGATCACCGGCTTCACGATGATGAAAGGGCGCAAAGGGTTCCTCGGTTGGGGCGGCATGGAGCTGCTCGCCGGGCTGCTCTTCCCGCTGACGTTCCTGTTCTTTTTCTAATACGATCCGGCGGCTCACAGAGCCGCCCAGCCCGAAGCCACCCCCGGCGTAGGGCTGCAACCTCCGGTCTTGCCCTCGCTGGCTTCGGGCCGCAACAACAGCAATCATCTATGACAGACAACATTATAGAGTGCCGCAACCTGACCCATTACTACGGGAAGCGGCTGATCTACGAAAACCTGAGCTTCGGCGTCCCCAAGGGCCGCATCCTCGGCTTGCTCGGCAAGAACGGCACCGGCAAGACCACCACCATCAACATCCTGAGCGGTTACCTCAAGCCCCGCTCCGGCGCCTGCCATATCTTCGGCGAGAACATACAGGGCATGGACCCCCGCACGCGGCAGAACATCGGCCTGCTGATCGAGGGACACATCCAGTACACCTTTATGAGTATCGCCCAGATCGAGAAGTTCTACGCCCCCTTCTACCCCCGGTGGAACCGCGCCGCCTACTACGAACTGATGGAGAAACTGCACGTTGCCCCCGGCCAGCGCATCTCGCGCATGTCGTGCGGCCAGCGGTCGCAGGTGGCGCTGGGACTGATCCTGGCTCAGAACCCCGACCTGCTCGTGCTCGACGACTTTTCGCTGGGACTCGACCCGGGCTACCGCCGCCTCTTTATCGAATACCTGCGCGAGTACGCCAAAGCCGAGGACAAGACCGTCTTCCTCACTTCGCACATCATCCAGGACATGGAACGGCTGATCGACGACTGCATTATGCTCGACTACGGGAAGATCCTTCTTCAGAAGCCGATCGGCGAACTGCTCGACACCGTGCGGCAATATACTTTCACGATGACCGCCGCAGGGCCTCTGCCCGACGACGAGCGGTTCTACCACCCCTCCGTGATCCGCGACCGCGGCGAGTTGTTCTCGTTTCTTCCCGAAGCCGAAGTGCGCGGGATACTCGACGCGCAGGGCGTCCCCTATGCGAACTTCGAAAGCCGCCGCGTGAACCTCGAAGATGCCTTTATCGGCCTGACCGGGAAATATTAGCTTCGATCCCGCGTCAGCGGCGGGCCGCTCCGGGCGATCTTCGAACGCCGGGGGCGACGGAGCGGCCCGAAAACAACCAAGAAACAGATAACCTGCGACCGTATGCCCTGTGTGCGAAAACGGTCAAAATGAACGACGCATGGAAAAAGCGATATTCTACAAAGAGTGGGTCAAGACCCGCTGGTATTTCCTCCTCTCGACCCTCCTGCTGGCCGCCTTCACCGGCTACTGCCTGCTGAACGTGAGCCGGATCGTCGAATTCAAAGGGGCGGTCCACCTGTGGCAGGTGATGCTCGAACGCGACGCTGTCTTCGTCGACCTGCTGACCTACCTGCCCGTGTTGGCCGGACTGTTGATGGCCGTATTCCAGTTCATCCCCGAGATGCAGCAAAGCCGCCTGAAACTGACCCTGCACCTGCCCTATCCGCATTACCGGATGATCGCGGCCATGCTGCTTTACGGCACGACTATGCTCTGCATCACCTATCTCGTGAGCCTCAGTATGATCGGCATCTGTTTCGACGCCGTGGTGGCCCGCGAGCTGTTCGCAAGGGTGATGCTGACCGCCCTGCCGTGGTACATAGCCGGACTGGCCGCCTACTTCCTGACGGCATGGGTCTGCCTGGAGCCGACGTGGAAACGGCGCATCCTCGATATGTTGGTCGGGGTGGGGGTGCTGCGCATCTTCTTCCTGGCCCAGGCGCCGGAGGCTTACAATGAGTTTCTGCCGTGGCTGGCGCTTTACACCCTGCTGCTCAGCCTGCTCTGCATGCTCTCGGTATACCGGTTCAAGACCGGCGAACAGGACTAAAAATGAATTTTAAATTCCGCGCCAGCGGTCAGCTCGAACCGACGCCGTAGCCGAGTTGCCATTAGGCTCGCCTAAATGGCCGAGGCGCAAGGAGGAAGCCGGAACGGCAACCCACCCCCGGCGAAGGGCTGCAACTTAGGGTAGTTACAGCCCGGCTGGAGTGCCCAAGTGGCACCGCTGGCTCCGCGCAGACACTAAATTCTCAAGGCGCCCGCGGCAATTCTGCAAGTTTTGCTTACGCAAAACATAGCATTATTGCCCTTTGAGCTGGCGGGCACCTTTTTGAGTTTGAGGGTACTGCCCTTACGCCGGGCAGGCGGTGCGTGCCGCACTCCCAAATAGCTGTGCCGCTCCAATAAATATCCCAACTGTAAAACCATTTACACCGATGATACGAATCAGCAAAATACTCCTTTTCTTCACCGTCACCGCGCTGCTGGCGTGGGTGCTGCCGTGGGCCTACGGCTTCCTCGGTGGAGTCTCGCCGCGCACCCCATTCACTCTTTACAGCACCGTGACCGGCGAATTCTCGTGGATGGAAGCCACGGACAACGGGATGGCCTACAAAGATGCCGCCGGGCACGCTTTCACCGACAAAGAGTTCGACAGCATCCTGCCCTTCTTTTACTACCGGCAGCTGGTCTCCGACAACCGCTTTCCGGACAGCATCCGCGGCGTTGCGGTGACGCCCCGCACGGCCCAGAACGGCAATTTCATGTTCCGTAGCTCGCCACGACAGGTGAACGCCAACACCCCGGCGATCTATCCCCTGCTGGAATCGATGTCCGGCCGCGTGGACCTCGAAGCCCCGGACGACGTTTTCCGCATCGACCGGAACGGGATCGCCTTTATCGACTGCGCCACCAACTCCGTCAAGGCGGACAAGAGCGCCGCCTTCACCGAAATGCTCCGCAAAAAAGGGTTCGTTTTCCCGGCGAAGATCGTGGCCGGGAACCCGACCACCCGCAAAGAATATGACGAAGGCTTCTTCATCACCGACAACGAAAGCAAGCTGTTCCACCTCAAACAGACCAAGGGGCGGCCGTTCGTGCGGGCCGTCGAACTGCCGGAAGGGGTGGAACCGGCGCAGATCTTCGTCACGGAGTACCGCGGCCGCCAGTATTTCGCTTTCCTGACCGACAAAACCGGGCAACTCTATGTCCTGACCACCGGGGATTACGCCCTGCATCCGGTGGCGGTACCGCCCCTCGACCTGACGCGGCAGGCGCTAATGATCGTGGGGAATCCGTTCGACTGGACACTGAAAGTCAGCGGCACGGACGGCGCGGAGCACTACTACGCCATCGACGGCGACGACTTCGGCATGCTCAAAGAGCTGCACTATCCGGCGCCCGAACCCACCAGGATCGAAAAGGCCGAAAAATATATCTTCCCGTTCCGACTCTCGTTCACCTCGGGACTCGACACGGAAGTCTTTCCCCGCATCGCCGGCATTTCCGGCTGGGCGATGCTGCTCGGCTTCGTCCTCGCCGTCACGTTTTGCCTGATCCGCAAGGCCAACCCGGTACGGCAGGCCCCGCAATGCCTCTTCGTCCTTTTGTTCGGGCTATACGCCTTTATCGGGCTGCTGCTCTTTTCGAAACGGTAGAAAGGAATTTTTCCCGGAATAGCGCCGTATCTTACCCGATGCGCCGGAGCTCCAACCGCCCCGTGATACAGGACGGCAGATCGGCCTCATAGTGCGACACATAGATCAGCGATTTGCCCGGCCTTCCGCAGAAAGCGTCGATGATCGCCTTCACCCGCTCTTTGTTGGCCGCGTCCAGCCCGTTCAACGGCTCGTCGAGGATCAACAGGTCGGGGTCTTTGACGAACGCCCGTGCCAGCAACACCAGCCGCTGTTCGCCGCTGGAGAGGCGCAGGAACGACCGCCCGGCCATCGCCCCGATCCCGAAAGCCTCCATCCACGCCTCCGCCGAAGCCAGCTGCGCCGCCGTGGGGGTTTCGTAGAGCCCCAACGAGTCGAAATAACCCGACGCGACCATATTCGCCGCCGGAATATCTTTCAGGAACGAGCGGTGCATTTCGGAACTGACATAGCCGATATGCCGCTTGATCTCCCAGATGCTCTCTCCCGTGCCCCGCTGCCGGCCGAAAAGCACAATGTCCTGGGCATAAGCCTGCGGATTGTCCGCGCTGATCAGGCTCAGCAGGGTCGATTTCCCCGATCCGTTCGGCCCCGCCAGCGCCCATTTCTCCCCGTTTCGGACTGTCCAGTCCAGCGAATCCAGTATCGTCCGGTCGCCATACCGGATCGTCACCCTGTTCAGTTTCACGACCTCGGTGCATTCCAGCGGCTTACCCTCCGCCGGGGGCAGCGCAACCTGCGGCGGCTGCACGATCTCTTCTCTCCGGAGCTGCGCCGCCGGGACTTTAGGCCCCAACCTGAGGTCGTCCAACCGGTAAACGTGGGTCACGAACGGCGGGATGTCCCCGCCGGACGACAGCACGAGGATCAGTTGCAGCCCGGTCATTCCGGCCAGCCGCAACAGCAGCTCGTTCAGCAGCTTGCGGGCCGCCGCGTCCAGCCCGATGAACGGATTGTCCACCACCAGCACCCGCGCCCGGGTCAGGAGCATCCGCACGATCTGGAATTTGCGCAGCTCGCCGCTGGAGAGCATGATGACGGGCTTGTCGAGCATCGGCCGGATGGCCAGCAGGTCGTATAACTCGTCGCGCAGCGCGGGATCGCCCTCCATCCGGCCCAGCAGCTCACCGACCCGCGGGGCGTTCTCGCTGTCGCACGAATTCCACCGCTGCTGGTAGTAATACTCGCCGTCCTCGACCCGGTTGTAGGTCTCGTGGAAGGCGATATAGCGGATGCCGCCGCCGGAAAACCCGTAGCGCAGCCGGCCGCCGCACAGGGCCCGCTGACCCAACAGGGTTTCGACCAGCGTGGTCTTGCCGCTACCGTTTGGGCCGACGATGGCGATATGCTCGTCCGCGCCGAGAGTGAAGTGCAACGGCTCAGCGAACCGGCAGGCGGTTTCGCTCAAGATGCCCCCTTCGAGGGCGATGACGGGTTCCGGCATGGCTTTTGAAGTGGTTGAAAACGGACCAAAAATAGTCAAAACCAAATCTAATCCCTAAATTTGGGGAGTGCGATTTTTAACCAACCGTAAAATACCGATCCCGTTATGTTCTCATTTTTAGCCCAGTTAGTAACCGATCCGGCGGTGGTGGAGAAGGCCGACAGCGTGAAGGCCACTTTCAGCGAGAAGCTGGCGAACCTCTCCCACATGTCGGCCGAAGACCTGATCAAGACCGTGACCAGCGGGATCGTTTCGATCGCCCTGAAGATATTTATCGCGCTGATTATCTTCTGGATAGGCCGCTGGCTGATCCGCCGCGTCCGCAAGCTGATGGACCGGATCATGACCCGGCGTGAGGTGGACGTTTCGCTCCGGGCCTTCCTGATGAGCCTGGTGAGCATCACGCTGATGCTGTTCCTGATCATCGTCATCATCGGGGTGCTGGGGATCGACACGACGTCGTTCATCGCCCTCTTCGCTTCGGCCGGTCTGGCCATCGGTATGGCGCTGAGCGGCACGTTGCAGAATTTCGCGGGCGGGGTGATGATCCTGCTGTTCCGGCCTTTCCGCGTGGGAGACTACATCTCGGCGCAGGGCCAGAGCGGGACGGTGAAGGAGATCCAGCTGATCCACACGGTGCTCAACACGGTGGACAACCAGACGATCCTGCTGCCGAACGGGCCTGTCTCGACGGGAATCATCAACAACTACTCGCGCGAACCGCAGCGGCAGGTGGAATGGACGTTCGGGATCGCTTACGGGGATAGCTACGACCTGGCCAAGGAGACTATTACGGAACTTTTGCAGAAAGACCCGCGCGTGGTCGTGGACAAAGGGCTGACCATCAAGCTGACCTCGCTGGGCGACAGCTCAGTGAATATCTTGGTGCGGGCCTGGGCGAACGCTTCAGATTTCTGGGGCCTTTTCTGGGATATGAACGAACAGGTTTACAAGGTGTTCGCCGAGAAGGGGCTGAATATCCCGTTCCCGCAAATGGACGTGCACCTCTACAAGGGGGATCAGTAAAAACCCGGTATGTTATTGCGGCAGGGATTCGGTTAACCGAATCCCTGCCGTTTTTTA
>JAJBVQ010000135.1 GCA_020859745.1 Rikenellaceae bacterium | reverse complement strand
CAAGGAGCGCACGGCCCAGATCGGGATCCAGAAGGCGCTGGGGGCGAGGCCCTAGTTTCGCCTGTTCCAGTTCGGTTTCGAGGCGGTGAGCCGTGCGGTGGTGGGCGGGGCGATCGGGGTGCTGCTGATCTTTTTCGGGGTGCTGATCGTCAATAGTTTCAGCGATTTCACCATCGTGCTGACGCTCGGGAATATCATTCTGGGGCTGGTTATTTCGTCGGTGGTGGGGGCCGTGGCGGGTTTCTTTCCGGCGTGGAGCGCGGCGCGGATGGAGCCGGTCAAGGCGATTTACCACAATTGATCCGGCGGTCGATAAGTGGTGTTCTGGGCGAGGTCGAAGTTTCGGGTATTGTTCGAGGGGCTATATCCCGTACCCGCTGTCAGGCCGAACTAAGTCTCCGCGCCAGCGGCCGGTCCGCAGCCTCCCCGGGCGGAGGACCGCCCCTTAGGGCTATGCAAACTCTAACAAAAGCCCCAACGGGGTCGCTCCCCGCAGGCTGCGACCGAAAAAAGATTACAAAAAAGATGCGTAGGGGGACGTCGGGTGGCAGTAGCTGCCATAAGTCCCCGCGTTAGCGGTGGCCTCGGGCGCAGCGGCGCGGGGGAGCACCGCCCGAAAAAGGTTGTTATAGTTAATAAAACAGCCACCGGCTGCCGCGATAGACGTGTTTCGCGCCCCTCCTACTGCGATCTCCCTATGACAACCCGAAGCCACGCCGAGCGGAGAACCGCTACGCATTCCTCGCAGGCTGCGACCCGAAAAAAGATAAAAAGACCCATTAGGAGGCGTCAGGTGGCAGTAACTGCCATAAGTTCCCGCGGTAGCGGCCGGTCCGCAGCCTCCCCGGGCGGAGGACCGCTACGCGTTCCCCGCAGGCTGCGACCGAAAAAAGGATACAAAACCATTGGGGGACGTCGGGTAGCAGTAACTGTCATAAGTTCCCGCGGCAGCGGACAGCCCGAAGCAACCCCGGGCGCAGGGCTGCAAAGCGTCCCTCGCTGGCTCCGAACCGAAAAAAACTAAAGATATAAAAAGGCCCCACGCCTTTTCCGGAGATTATTTGCCGTTCGAACAGACAGGCTGCGCAGTACGGGATGCCGGCGTGCTTTCAATCTCGCACATCCCGCCCTTCCCGGCAAATAAAAAAAGCATGGAGCCAAATCTTCTCCGTGCCAGAGGCCTTAGGAAGCCCAACAATCGAAAGAAGCAGACTCCATGCCATATCGAAACACGATATAGACATGGAAATCACACTTTAACTCGATTGTTGCGAAAGTTCCTAAGTTTCTGGCAACGAATTAAAAGTATGTCAACATTATGCGCCGCCCGCCGGTAAGGCCGGGCAAAGCCCGACAAAAGCCCCGACAGAGCCGGACGGCAAGACAAATATAGATAAAAATTTTATCTTTGCAAAGGCGCGCTTCGGACAGCGGCGCGACCCTGATCCGACCTTAACCCGACCGACTATGAAAATCCCGAATATCCTCGCCTTCGCGTTTGCGGCGTCATTCTTTGCCGTCTCCTGTAGCGGCAGCGGCCCGAAAGGAGACGACCTGGCATCCCTGGTCAATCCCCTGATCGGCACCGACGGGCCCGGCAACGTCTATCCCGGCGTCAGCGCCCCGTTCGGCATGGTGCAGCTCTCGCCCGACAACGGCACCAGCGGCTGGGACCGCATCGCAGGCTACTTCTGGCCCGACACCACCATTGCCGGATTTTCGCACACCCATCTGGACGGCACCGGCGCGGGCGACCTGTACGACATCAGCTATATGCCCGCCGTGCCGCCGTTCAAGGTCGGCAAGGGCGAGCTGGGAGTCTATTCCACCTTCAGCCACGATAACGAAACGGCACAGGCGGGGTATTACAGCGTGCTGTTGAAAGACTACGATACGAAAGTCGAACTTGTGGCGACCGAGCGGTGCGGCATGCAGCGGTACACCTTCCCGGAAACCGGGGAGGCCACCGTATTCCTGAACCTCGCCAAGCATATGAATTGGGACTACACGATGGGCTCTTCCATCAGGGTGGTGGACGACCGGACCATCGAGGGATACCGGCTTTCGGAAGGGTGGGCGCCCGACCAGCGGGTCTATTTCGTGGCGCAGTTCTCGCGGCCGTTCACCTCGTATGCCATCGACACCGTGACCTCGGTGCACCGCGACAGCATATATAATGGTATCAAAAGTCATATCGGGCGTTTCGTTTTCGATACCCGGGGCGGCGACCCGGTGCTGGTGCGGACGGCCATTTCGGCGGTGGATATTGCAGGGGCGCGGAAAAACCTCGCCCAAGAGATGCCGAAGTTCGACTTCGACAGCGTTCGGACGGCCCAGCGGGCGGCGTGGAACGCCGAACTCTCTAAAATCCGGGTCAAAGGCGGCACGCGGGACGAACGGGTGGCCTTCTACACGGCGTTGTACCGGACGATGCTGGCGCCGACGCTGTTCGACGACGTGGACGGCCGCTATTTCGGGCCGGACAAACGGATACACCCCGGCACGCCGGGATCGCGGAACTATTCCACCTTCTCGCTGTGGGACACCTACCGGGCGGCGCATCCGCTCTACACCTTCATGCACCCGGAGCGGGTGCGGGAGATGGCCGTTTCGATGCTGAACTTCTACGACCAGCACGGGATGCTGCCGGTGTGGCCGCTGTGGGGCAACGAGACGGACATGATGATCGGTTACCACTCGGTGCCGGTGCTGGCCGAGGCGGCGTTGAAGGGGCTGTTGCCGGATTCGATGCTCAACCGCGTGCTGGTGGCCTGCGAGGGGACGGCCAACCGGGACGACTACCACTCCATCGGGCTGTACAAACAGATGGGCTATGTCCCGGCGGATATGGACAAAGAGTCTTTGTCCAAGACGCTGGAGTACGCCTACGATGACTACTGCATCGCGCAGCTGGCGCGGCGGATGGGCCGCGATTCGGTGTACAATGTGTTTATGCTTCGCTCGAAGAACTACATGAACGTCTTCCAGCCGGCGTCGGGCTTTATGCAGCCGCGGCTCTCGAGCGGCGAGTGGGTGCCGGGCTTCGACCCGAAGGAGTATACGGAGCATATCACCGAGAGCAACGGTTGGCAGTACCTCTGGGCGGTGCCGCAGGATGTGGAGGGGCTGATCCGCCTGATGCGCGGCCCGGCGCAGTTCGAAAAGCGGCTGGATGAGATGTTCACTTTAAGTCCGGAAGCGGGGGATTCGCTGCCGATTTTTTCGACCGGGATGATCGGCCAGTATGCGCACGGCAACGAACCGTCGCACCATGTGGCGTACCTCTACAACTATGTCGGCAAGCCGGAAAAGACGCAGAAATACGTTTCCGAAATCATGCGCACGCAGTATGCCAACACGCCGGAGGGGCTGTGCGGCAACGAGGATTGCGGCCAGATGTCGGCGTGGTATGTGTTCAGCGCGATGGGCTTCTATCCGGTCGATCCGGTGAGCCTGAACTATGCGGTCGGCACGCCGCTGTTCGAGGAGTCGGTCATCCGGCTGCCGAACGGCAAGACGTTCACGGTGCGGGCGCCGGGGGTGTCGGCGGAGCATCACCTGATCGAGAAGATGACGTTGAACGGGCAGCCGCTGGGCGCGCCGTTCATCACGTGGGAAGATATCATGAACGGCGGGGTGTTGGAGCTGACGGTGAAGGAATAAACAAAACGGTGATAGGGTTACACCCCTGTTTCCGGCTCGCGCCGCTCCCCGACGGCTGGAAGCCGTCCGGCGCAGTGCCGGATAAAAAGACGAATCTTATGACGCGGTAAATAGTAGGTAATCAGCTAAAAAATCCCATCCTTGTCAAGGATGGGATTTTTTAGTACCGTTAGTCAGGGCTTATGCCTTGAGCGTTTCGACCAGCCGGGGCATCATAGTCCAGATGCTGTTTTCGTCCTGGGCCGTGAAGAAATTGCCGTCCACCACCGATTTCTCGTCCGTGGCCGTCCCGTTATGGATGGCGGCTTTGGCCAGCGGGTGCACGGCCAGCCGTTTCCCGGCCGTCACCCCCGCGAAGTCGAACATCATCCCCGCGGCGCAGTGGCCTATCATCAGTTTGCCTTTTTCGCCGAACGCTTTGAGTACCTCCATCAGGTCGAGGTTCCAAGGCTCCCCGGCATGCTGCTGGAACACCGGCACGGCGTCGCCGCACGAGAAGACCACCGCGTCGTATTCGTCCTCGTGCCCTTTCAGGTCGGCGACCACGTCGTTCACCGTCAGACCCATGCCCGAATTGGTCTTGATCTCCTTGCTCCCCGCCACGGCGAAAACCGTGAACGGGATTTTGTTCTCGTAGAAGGCTTCGAGGTATTGGAACAACCCCATCCCGTTGACCGGATCGACAGCCAGGACAGCTACTTTTTTTGCCATGTTCGTAATTTTTTAAGTGTAACGATAGTTCTTTTTCGTAAGTCGGTTACTTTTGTGATGTAAAGGTATGTCCCCTTTTCGCCGCAAACAAGAGGGCACGCCCGGATAACGAACTTACGCAGAGGTAACTATCGCTGAAAAACAATACGATGGAAGCAGCAAAAAAAGTGCAAAATTTCCGTCCGTCGGAAAAATGTCCGATCCGCGGGGTGCTGGGCCGCCTCGGCGACAAATGGTCGATGCTGGTGCTGGTGACGCTGGACGCCAACGGCACGATGCGGTTCGGCGAGCTGCGCAAAGCGATCGAAGATATTTCGCAGCGGATGCTGACCGTGACGCTCCGCACGCTGGAGGCTGACGGACTGGTGGAGCGCACGGTCTATGCGGAAGTGCCGCCGCGGGTGGAGTACAGCCTCACGTCGACGGGCCGCAGCCTGATGCCTCATGTTGAGGCCCTGGTGGGCTGGGCGCTGGAACACCTGCCCGCCATACTGGCCCGCCGCAGCGGAGGACATGCGGAAAATAAGGATTGAAATTCCTATCTTTGCCTCATTACTATCACCAACTCAAGCAGGAAACCTCTTAAAACTATGTTCAGAAACACACTTTGCGTCGCTTTGGGCGCCGCTGCGCTGGCGGTTACCGCCGTCTCGTGCACTTCGTCCGAGGGCGAAGGGCGGGATCTCGCCCGTTTTGTCGATCCCACGATCGGTTCCGGCGGCCACGGCCATGTTTTCGTCGGCGCCAACGTCCCGTTCGGGGGCGTGCAGCTCGGGCCGACCAATATCTCGGAAGGCTGGGACTGGTGCTCGGGCTACCATGCCAGCGATACCACGGTGATCGGCTTCGCGCATACCCACCTGAGCGGCACCGGGATCGGCGACAAGGGGGATATCCTCCTGATGCCGCTGACGGGCGCTGTGGCCCTGCCGGTCAAGGCGCAGACCTACCTGTCGCCCTATTCGCACGCCAACGAGGATGCGCAGGCTGGATATTATAAGACCCGGCTGGACCGTTACGGGATCGACGCCGAGCTGACCGCCACGCCGCGGACCGGCTTTCACCGCTATACCTTCCCGGCCACCGATTCGGCCCGGGTGCTGATCAACCTGTTCGACGGCATCGGCTGGGATGCGGCCAGGGAGCTGAAGATGGTCGCCGTGAACGACTCGACCGTCGAGGGCTACCGCCTGTCGAGGGGTTGGGCGCCGGACGACCGGGTCTATTTCGTGGCGGAATTCTCGAAACCTTTCAAAAGCCTGACCGTTTATGCCGATACGACGGTCGTTCCGGCTAAAGACGGGCGGCCGGAACGGACGCTCGTCATGCCGAACGCTTACGGGGTGCTCGATTTCGGGCCGATGCCGGAGGGCGGCCGGATCGAGGCCCGGGTGGGGATCTCGGGCGTGGGTGTGGCCGGGGCCAAGGTGAACCTGGCGGCGGAGGCCAAAGGCCGTTCTTTCGACGAAACCCGTGCGGCGGCGCGCAAGGCATGGAACGACCTGCTGGGACACATGAACGTGGAAACCAAGGATACGGCCCGTCTGCGGACGTTCTACACGGCGGTCTACCACGCTTCGTTCTTCCCGGCGATTTTCAACGACGTGACGGGCGAGTACCGCGGGGCGAACGGTTTCACGTACCAGGATACGACCGATGTCTACACGATTTTCTCGCTGTGGGACACCTACCGGGCGGCGAATCCGCTCTACACGATCACGGCGTCGGAACGGGTGGGCGATTTCGTGAACACGTTCATTCACATATTCGAGCAGCAGGGCAAGGTGCCGGTCTGGCACCTGGCGGGGAACGAGACGGACTGCATGGTGGGCTTCCCGTCGGTGCAGGTCATCGCGGACGCTATCCTGAAGGATATCCCGGGCTTCGATGTGGAAAAGGCTTACGGGGCGATCGCCATGTATTCGAGGTTGAACGAACGCGGCCTGAAACAGGTTCGCGAGCGGGGCTATATCCCGGCTGACGAGGAGGGCGAATCGGTGGCCAAGGCGCTGGAGTACTGCATCAGCGACTGGAGCATCGCGCAGGTGGCCAAAAAGCTGGGCAAGCAGGAGGATTACGACTATTTTATCGAGCGTTCGAAGAATTACAAGAATTATTTCGATACGACGGACTGTTTCATGAAGGGCAAGCTGGCTGACGGCAGTTGGCGCACGCCGTTCAATCCGGACTATTCGACGCACCGCGGGGACGATTTCTGCGAGGGGAACTCCTGGCAGTATACGTGGCTGGTGCCGCACGATTTCGAGGGGCTGTTCGCTCTGTTTCCCAGCCCGGAGGCGGCGGAGGCTAAGCTGGACAGTACGTTCACGGTGCCGTACGACGGCGGTCCGAACGCTTCGCCGGACATTTCGGGCCTGATCGGGCAGTATGCGCAGGGCAACGAGCCGAACCATTCGACGATCTATGCGTATGCCTACCTGGGCAAGCAGTGGAAGACGGCTAAGCTGGCGCGGCAGATCATGGACGAGTTCTTCACGGACGAGGTGGACGGCTTGTGCGGAAACGAGGATGCGGGCCAGATGTCGGCGTGGTATGTATTCAACGCGCTGGGCTTCTATCCGGCGAACCCGGCCAACGGGGCGTTTGTGCTGGGCAGCCCGGTGTTCGACAAGGTGACGTTCCCGGTATCGGGCGGCAAGACGTTCACGGTGGTGGCGGAGAATAACGGGCCGGAGAATATCTATATCCAGTCGGCGACGCTGAACGGCAAACCGTATCCGAAGGCGTATATCACGTACCGGGATATTATGGCTGGCGGCGAACTGAAGCTGGTGATGGGGCCGCAGCCGAACGAGGAGTTCGGCGCGGCGCCGGAAAACCGCCCCCGATCCGTGATGCAGTAATTTAACCGTCCGGTTTTATCACTACCCGCCGTACGGAACCGTTCTCTTTGTGAACAAAGAGAACCAGAAAAACTTTCGAGGATGCTGCGCATCCTAAATCTATCAATGCCTCAATTCTTTTGGGGTACGGAAAAGGGGCCGCTCATGTAATAATTACATTGAGCGGCCCCTTTTTTCGCACCCCAAAAAGTGTTGAGCCTTTCGGCAGACTAAGGTTGAGCGTAGCTATCTCAAAAGTTCTTTGGTTCTTTCTTTCAAGAAAGAACAGTCACACACGGTGGGGTAATAAAAAACCGGAGGGTTATTTGCGGAATCGGAGGAAGACACCGAGCGGGAGGCGTTTTCCGAAAGAGTCCGGGACGAACAATTCGCCCTGTTCCGCATCCGCGTCAGTCAGTTGGGGGAACGACGCCTGCGCCAGCGTCCGCGCCAGCAGCGCCGAAAGCCCCATCGAATAGAGATTCAGCACCACGAAGCAGCCCGTATTTTCGAGCAACTCCGCGCACAGCGACAGCATCTCGCCGATATGCTCCTCCAGCACCCACTTTTCCCCGTCCGCACCCCGTCCGTACGACGGCGGGTCGAGGATGATCCCGTTGTACCTGCGCCCCCGCCGCACCTCGCGCCGCACGAACTTCAGCGCATCCTCCACCACCCAGCGTATCCCGTCCAACCCCGAAGCCTCCATATTCTCCCGCGACCAGCTTACCGTTTGTTTGACCGAGTCCACATGCGTCACCTCCGCCCCCGCCGCACAGGCCGCCAGCGAAGCTCCCCCCGTGTAGGCGAACAGGTTCAGCACCGCCGGACGCTCCACACCCGTCGCCTGCAAGCCGCGAACCGTTTCGAAAATATAGTCCCAGTTGGCCGCCTGTTCCGGGAAGATCCCCACATGCTTGAACGAAGTCAGCCCCAGCCGCATCTTCAGGTTCAGTCCCGCCGGATTGCGGTAATCGACGAACCATTGCTGCGGCGTTCCCCGCTTCAGGAGCCATTCGCCCTTGTCCTCGCTCCCCTTATTTTTACGGAAAACCGCCCCCGCGCGCGCCTCCCACTCCGTTTGGGGCAAGGACGGCGGCCACAGCGCCTGCGGTTCCGGACGGGCCGCGACCACCCCGCCGAAACGCTCCAGCTTCCGGCCCCCCCCGCTGTCCAGCAATTCATAATCGTTCCAGTGTGCGGGCGTCAGCAATGACAATTCCATACTAAATTCAGTCTTCTGTTAGTTTGAAATATAAAAGTAGGATTAAAATTCAATATATTTGTCCTGAACTGACCTGAACCGTATGAAAAAACTCCTGTTGATCGCCGCGTCGGCGATCCTTTTGGCTGCGTGCGGCCGCCGCTCCCCCGCCTCATATGTCGATCCGTTTATCGGGACCGATGCCCACGGGCATACTTTCCCCGGGGCCACTACGCCTTTCGGGCTGGTGCAGCTGTCGCCCGACACCGATACCGAAGGCTGGGACTGGTGTTCCGGCTATCATGCCAGCGATTCCAGCATCATCGGTTTTTCGCATACCCACCTGAGCGGCACGGGCGGCGCCGACCTGGGGGACATCCTGTTCATGCCCGCGACCGGGCCGGTCAAATTCGAGCCCGGCACCAAGGCGGATCCCGACGCGGGATACCGCTCGCGGTTCAGCCACAAGAGCGAAAAGGCGCGGGCCGGATATTACAGCGTCTACCTCGAAGACCCGCGCGTCAAGGCCGAACTGACGGCGACTCCGCGTGCCGGCGTGCACCGCTACACGTTCGGAAGCACCACGAACCAGCATATTATCATCGACCTGCGGCACGGGATCCAGGACAATGTTCACAGCGCCGCTTTCCGCCAGGTGGACGACCATACCATCGAAGGGTGGCGGCGGTCCAACGGCTGGGCGGCGGACCACACGATCTTTTTCCGGGCCGAGTTTTCGGAGCCGATCCGGGAGATCCGGGGCCGCATCGACGGCGCCGATACCGCAAAGGTTAAATCCGGTGAGGGGGAACGGGTTGTGCTGGCCGTTTTTCCGGAGGGCCATTCCAAAGATATGGAGGTGAGGGTCGGCATCTCGCCCGTCAGCCTCGAAGGGGCGGCGGCGAATTTGAAGGCGGAGGCTTCGGGCCGCAAATTCGACAAACTGGCCGATGCGGCGGAAGAGAGCTGGAACCGGGAATTGAGGCGGGTCGAGGTCAACGGCGGCAGCGACGAGGATAAAACCGTCTTCTATACCGCCATGTACCACGCATTTACCGCCCCGTACCTCTTTTCGGACGTGGACGGCAGCTACCGCGGCGCCGACGGACAAGTGCATGCGCCGGCGGGGAAGGATGCGCTGCCCAACTATGCCTTGTACTCCACGTGGGATACCTTCCGGGCGCTGCACCCGCTGCTGACCATCGTGCAGCCGGAGGTCAACGAAGCCGTGGTGCGGTCGATGCTTCGCTATTACGAACAGACCGGGCGGCTGCCGGTGTGGGATCTGCATATGAACGAAAACAACTGCATGATCGGCTACCATGCGATGCCGATCGTCGCCGACGCGTACCTCAAAGGGCAGCTTCCGGACTCGCTCGGCCCGCTGGCGCTGGAAGCCATGGTGCACAGCGCCATGCAGGAGGGCTACGGCGGCCTGCCTTATTACCGTCAGCTGGGCTACCTGCCTTCGGACAAGGAGAACAATTCGGTGTCGAAGGCGGTGGAGTACGCCTACGACGACTGGTGCATCGCGCAGATGGCCAAGGCTTTGGGGAACGACAGCCTGTACGGCGTCTTTATCCGGCGTGCGCAGTCTTACAAGAACCATTTCGACCCGGAGGACGGCTTTTTCAAAGGCCGGGCTTCGACAGGCCGGTTTCATGCACCGTTCGACCCGACCGAAATATCCATCCTGGGGCAGGGCGATTTCACGGAGGGGAACGCCTGGCACTACCGCTTCTTCGTGCCGCAGGACGTAACCACCCATATCGCGATGCTGGGCGGCGACAGCGCCTACGTGGCGGCCATCGACGCCATGTTCGACGCGCCCTCCACCGAGGCGGACCACTCGCCCGACGTGTCGGGGCTGATCGGGCAGTATGCGCACGGCAACGAGCCGTCGCACCAGGTGGCATACCTGTACTCTTATGCCGGAGCGCCGTGGCGCACGCAGGAGCGGGTGAACGAGATCAAGCGGACGATGTATACCGCCGCGCGGGACGGCCTGTGCGGGAACGAGGACTGCGGTCAGATGTCGGCCTGGTATGTGTTGAGCGCGATGGGCTTCTACCCGGTGACCCCCGGGTCGGGCGTGTACGTGCTGGGAACGCCGACGTTCCGCAAAACGGTGATCCGCCTGCCGCACGGCAGGAAATTCACCATCGAGGCGAAAGGGCTTTCGTCGGACGGGAAAAATTTTTATATCCAGTCGGCGGAGTTCGACGGGGAACCCTATACGAAATCGTATATCACGCATGAGATGATCGAACGGGGCGGTAAACTGGTGCTTCGCATGGGAGACCGTCCGAACCCGGAGTTCGGCGCGGCGCCGGAGGATCGGCCTGTGGCGGTCATTCCGGCGGCGGATGCTTTGACTTCGGAACAGATGCTCTCGGTAGTGGTGTTCGAACCCTATCTGGAGGACAGTTTGCAGGTGTTCGGCCCAATGGTGACGCTCTACCCGAAGCTCTTTTCGGCGGCGCCGGGGACGCGCATCGTCTACACCACGGACGGCAGCGAACCGAAGGCTTCGTCGGCCGAGGCCGGGGCGCAGCGGGGCATCGTACTGTCGCGGGATACGGACCTGAAGCTGCGGGCCGTGGCGCCGGACGGGCGGATGAGCAATATCAAGGAGTACCGTTTCTATAAGAGCGTGCTGGGCGGGGCGAAGGTCACGCTGGAGAAGGAGCCTTCGGCGCCGTATGCCAACGGCGGAGCGGCGGCGCTGGTGGATTACGCCATGGGCGGCAACAGCTATATCCGGCCGCAATGGGTCGGTTTCAACGGCAATAACCTGGCGGGGGTGATCGACATGGGGCGCGTCCGTACGCTGGGCCACGTCGGTTTCAATGCGGCGAACGAGCCGGGCTCGTGGATCGTGCTGCCGCGGGACGCGATCTTCGAATTCTCGACGGACGGAGAGCATTACGGGCATCCGGTCGCGGTCACAACGAAAGACAGCCGCACGGCGGGGAGCGGGGCGCACTATTTCGGGACTTCGATTCCGCACGGGGTGCAGGCCCGCTACATCCGGTTTGTTATCCGCAACGGGGAGCTGCCGGACTGGCATATCGGCAAGGGCAACCCGTCGTGGATGTTCGTGGACGAGATTACGGCATATTAAGCAGTCGTGGAAAAGGATTGATCTCGCCGGTTTTGCCGCCGGAGCCAGCGGGGCCCAAACGAGCGAAGCGATGTTGCAGGCCTACGCCCGGGGTGGGTTGCCTGCGGCTTTCTTCTGGTGCCTCGGCCAATCAGGCTTGCCTGATGGCTCTCGGCTACTGCGGCGGTTCGGCCTGGCCGCTGAAACGGGAACGAGGGCAAAATCCTGATGACGTATACGTTTGATGCAGGTCGCATTTATGATTTTCTCATCGCTATTTTAAATCGAGCAAATACATAATATTTTATGCGTAAATTGATTCTTCCGGGGCTTGTCGCCCTGATCGTAGCGGGCTGCACCACACAGCGCCAGTCCGCCGAGATCGCCGTGATCCCGCAGCCCTCCCGGATCATCGAGGGACAGGGGGCCGTGCAGATCGGGCCGGACAACGTGAAGACAGCCGTCGACTCTTCGATCGCCAACCCCGAAGGTTACCGGCTGATGGCCCGCAACGGCATTGTGGAGATCGTGGGGGGGAGCGCCGCCGGGGTGTTCTCCGGCTTGCAGCCCCGGGAGCAACTGAAAGAT
>JAJBVQ010000130.1 GCA_020859745.1 Rikenellaceae bacterium | reverse complement strand
GAGCAAACGGGAAAAACGAGCGAAGACGAACGTAATCCCTCAGCTCCCACAAACATCCGATAGTTGAAAAACACGCCTCACAAAGGCGTGTTTTTTTTATTTGATCCGCCGCGGACAGCTTGCTGGAAAGCGGAGCGGATCAAATAAAAAACAATCGGAACAGGATTGATTTTTCAACGACCGGATGTTTGTCGTCATTCACAGAGTAAACGGGAAAAACGAGCGAAGACGAACGTAATCCCTCAGCTCCCACCAAAGCCCGAATGATTTAAAGCCACTCATACTGAGTGGCTTTTTTGTATTCAGGCGCCACGGCAAACCGAGTGGCTCTTACCAGCTCCGGAAGAAACGAAAAGGCCGGGAAGAAATAGTTCTTCCCGGCCCTCCGGTGTGGTTTACCGCCTAAAGCGTATTGAGCAACTCCTGCAGCTGGGTCAGCATCGCCGAAGGCTCCATCTGCGACTTCTCCAACCCCTCCGGCGTGAAGAGCGCCACCGTTTCGTTCAGCTCCTCCAGCTGGGTGTCAGCGCCCTTCGCCGCCAGTTCCCCGCGCAGCAAACGGATCTTTTCCGCTTGCTGAATCCCTTCGATCAGCCGCTCGAAACGGATGCTGCTCCGGTCGCCCGGGTAGACGATGTAGCAGTCGCCCGCCGCCCACGTGCGGAACCGCGAATCCCGCAGCGGGTCGGCCGTCCAGCTGTTGTAAGTCCAACGCAGCACCCCGTCGTAATTCCCCGCCACGGCATGCACCGGCAGCCACGCCGCCTCCGCCGGGGCCGAGAAGGTGAAAGTGTTCGGGAAAGCCTCGGTACAGCAGACATAAACCGTGCTGACCTGCCCCTTAGCCTCCCGCTCGGCCTTCACCGCCTCCGGGAATTTATGGGTATAGGGGATACTCAGGTCATAGAGGTCGGCCTGTATCTCGTCGTGGTAATTCCCCGCCAGCGTGATCTTGAACTCCGGGTCGGCCTCCTTGATCAGTTTGATCGCCTCCTGCATCGACTTCATCGGCCGCTCGTCCATCGAAATGGCCGTCTTTTCGAACCATCCCTTTTCACGCAGGTGGCGCGAGAAATCCTTCAGGAACGGCAGCCAGTAGTCGGTGAAAGCCTGTTCGCCCGGCTTGGCGTCCACGAACAGCACCCGGCCTGTCGCCTGGTCGAAATAGTCGAAGCTCAGGGCCCACGGGATCATCGTGTAGCAGTCTATCTGCCGGTCGATACCCACCTCGTTCACCATAAAGTCCACCCACTTGTCGAACACCGTATAGTCATACGACCACGTGCCGTCGATCTTTTTGGTCTTGGCGATCATGCTGTCGAAGAAGTCCTCGGTCTGCCCGGCCCACGGCTTGTGCATAATGGTCGCCGTCACCACCTTCTGCCCGGCATCCTTGAGCCGCTTCATCAGGGGCCGCATGGCGTCGAAATGGGCTTCGCTCCACAGCGGTACCTGATAGTAGCGCGCCACCGAATAAGGGTTCTGCCACAGGTCGAGGTGGAATTTCCAATCCTCCGGCGCCGGAAGCGTGCGGTCAACCACGTCGATCTGCATATTGAGCTTCATCGGCTTGAAGTTCCTGCCCGATACGGTCAGCGTCCCCTTGTAAGTCCCCGGAGTCGCCTCCTGCGGCACCCAAACATTGACCCACACCGGCTGCGCCGAACGCGGCTGCAAATCTCGGATGCTCACGGTGTCCAGCACGTCGGCCACCACGGAGGAGTCCCACGCGGTGCGGTCGGGCCGGTGGCCGCAGCCCCCTTTGCCGTCCTTGTTCAGCTCGTCGGTCATCACGTAGCGCACGAAGCTGGCCTTCACCGCCGAAGCGGGGATCACGGCCCCGCCCGCGCCCCGCAGGTCGCTGGCGGTAACAGTCACATCGTCCAGCGCCTCGCGCGTCCACAGCACCGCCTGCCCGTTGATCCGCTCCCCTTTCCATGCCTTTGCACGCCAAAGCGTTGTTTTCTCTCCGAGTTTAGGCACGTCCAACTTTTTATAGCGGGTGTCGGTATTCCCCCACACCAGCTCCACCGGTTTTTTCATCCGCGACCATACTTCGGCTCCATCATGGGGTTTGGTATCGGTCAGTTCCGTGTAGTCCCCCAAAGGATTTTTCGCCACGGAAGCCGGAGTGGCTGTCTGCGCCGAAGCGCACAAAGGCCCGCCGAAAAGGAGGGCGCATAACATAAGAGTATGTTTCATCAATGACTTGGTGTTAGTTCAGGCTGATCTCGTCGATAAACAGGAAGGCCGGGCTTCCCTTGCCCCCGTGCCACGCCGGCATCTTGTGCTCCGGCTTGGCGACGATCTTCACGTAGCGGGTTGTCACCGGCTCGAAAGTCAGTTCATGCACATAGACCCCGTTGCGGTCTTTCTCAGCCATGGCCGGATAGTCTGCCTCGGCCACCTTGCGGAAGGTCTTGCCGTCGTCCGACACCTCGACCCCGAAGTACCGCGCGTCGAACACCCAATCCCCCTTGGCCACATTGGTTTCGATCTGCGCCTTCGATATTTCGGTCGGCCGGAGCAGGTCGATCACCGCCTCCATGTCGTTCTGCCAGAAAGCGATCCAGCGCCCCGTCTTGTAGTTGCCGTTGCCTTTCAGCCCATCCACCAGCGTGATCGCGCCGTTGTATTTATACTGGTCGTTGATCGGCTGGAGCATCGTGATCGGCTTCATACTGGCCTTGTTGAACGCGATCTCCTCGGTGAAGACCCGGCTGTTGCCGTTGGGCCGCACCACGACCGCCTTGAGCGTCCCCGGCTCCGTAATCTTCAGCGTGTCGGCGTACTTCGGCGACGCCGCAGTCGGCTCCGTACCGTCCAGCGTGTAGTGAATATCCGCGCTGTCGATGGCGAACATCACCACGTCTAGCACCCCATTGGCCTGATCCGGCAGGAACGTGACGTTCACGTCGAACACGTGCTTGGCATAGTTGTACCCCATCAGGTCATAGATCCGCACCAGCTGCGGCAGCCGCGCCAGGAACGCGTCGTAGTTCTTCAAGGTCGGCTCGCTCCACTGCACTTCAGCCAGCGCCGCCATACGCGGCAGCTCCATGTACTCCACCTGCCGGAAATTCGGGATATACTCCGTCCACAAATTCGCCTGCACACCGATGATATGCTTGGCCTCCTCCGGAGTCAGCGACGCCGGAACCGGCTCGTAGTTGTAGACCATGTCGATCGGGATGAAGCCGCCGATGGCGATCGGCTCCTTCTCCACCTCCTTGCTCTGGTAGTAGTCGAAATAGAGGTGCGACGAGGGGGTCATAATGGCGTCATGCCCCATCTTGGCCGCCTTGATACCCTCCTGCGCGCTCCGCCAGGCCATAACGGTGGCGTTCGGCGCGAGGCCCCCCTCCATGATCTCGTCCCAGCCGATGATCTGCCGGCCGTGGTCGTTCAGGAATTTTTCCGCATGGTTTATAACGAAACTTTGCAACTGTTCCTCGTTGGAGTGCTTGCCGTCCGGCTTGATGCCCAGCGCCTTGATGCGCGCCTGGCACTTCGGGCACTTTTCCCAGCGCACTTTCGGGCACTCGTCGCCCCCGACATGGATGTATTCGCTCGGAAATATCTCGATGATCTCGGCCAGCACGTCGTCGATAAACTGCAACGTGGAGTCATTCCCCGCGCAGAGCACGTCGTCCGAGATACCCCACTGCCCCCACACGTCGTACGGGCCGCCGGTGCAGCCGAGGTACGGATAGGCCGTCAAAGCCGCCTGCATATGGCCCGGCATGTCGATCTCCGGGATCACGGTGATATGGCGGTCGGCAGCGTAAGCCACGATCTCCCGCGCCTCCTCCTGCGTGTAGAACCCGCCGTACGGGATGCTGTCGTACTTGCCGCTGTTATGCCCCACCACGGTCGCCTTGCGCACCGACCCTTTCTCGGTCAGCTCCGGCCGTTTTTTGATCTCGATGCGCCACCCCTGGTCGTCCGTCAGGTGCCAATGGAAGCGGTTCATATTGTGCAAAGCCAATATGTCGATAAAGCGCTTCACGGAGTCCACGCCGGTAAAGTGGCGGCTCACGTCGAAGTGCGCCCCGCGGTAGGCGAAGCGGGGCCAGTCGTTGATCTCCACCTCGGGCAACGCCACAGCCCCGCCCGTTTTGACCGTAATGGGCAGCGACTTGCGCAGGGTCTGTATGCCGTAGAATACGCCCGCTTCCGAAGTCCCGGCGATGGTCACTCCGTCGGCGTTGACTTTCAACTGGTATGCCTCCGGATTCTCCGAAGCGAGGCCCAGCTCCAGCACGATATTCCCCTTGGCATCGGACGCTGTCCCGGCAGCCGTTTGCAGTTTGAGGCCCGTCATCTGCCCGACATAATCGGCCAGGAAAGCGGCGTTTTTCCGCATTTTTTCGTTACCTTCGGGATAGAGTATTTTCACGCCTTTGTCCAGGCGGAAGTCGGCTCCCTGCACGGCTGTAACCTGCTGCGGCAAAGGGATGACCTGATAGTCGGCTTTCTGAACCGCGCCCGAAGTGCAGGCCGTCAGTGCGCCTGCCAGAACCGCCGTTCCCAATAGTCGGTGGATGGAGATCATAGAATGTGGTTTAAGGGTATAAGGTTAGTATAAAGGCGGGACGCTGCGCCCCGTCCGTTTGCAAAGCTAAGGATTCCGGGCGATAATTCCGAAAATCAGCGCGATAAACCGTCTCTTTCGCCGCCCCGGGAAGCGTGTCCGCAAGATAACGGGGGCTGTCCGCCAACCGGATTTCGCTTCGCGCACCGGTGCGCCCTATCTTTATCGCGTAAGTTTACCTGCGGCGGATTCCGAAAAGCCGAGAACAGAGTAGGAAAACCGAAATACCATTGAAAATCATGGACTTGAAATCAATTATGGGGATGTTCGAAAAATCGCCCCTCTACGGCACCCCCGTATCCGGCGCCCCGGAATTCGACGACGCCGAAACCTGCGCCGGCATGGGTCCCGCCTTTCCCAAACAGATCGACTTCCGGCAGGGGGTGATCGTGGACAGCCTCGCTTTCCGCTACGACGCGCAGACGCTGAAGCACGGCGGCCAGGGCGGATCGTCGAACAGTTTCACGCTCGAGGCGGACGAACATATCGTCCGTGTGGAGGGTAAATTCAGCTCGTGGGGCGGAGGCACGATCATGGACCTCGTCTTTATGACCGACAAAAACCGAAGCCTCGGCAAAGGACGGCCGACGCCGGGAGCGGAAGGTTATTTCGAATTCCGGGCCAAGGAAGGGCATGCCGTCTTCGGGATGTTCGGCCGGGCCGACCACTTCCTCCGCAACATCGGCTTCTATGCCAGCCCGATCGAGTCGAAACAGGGCGGGGGTATTTTCCCCGGTTTGGGATCGCTGAAATTCGGCGGTAAATAATCAGGAAGGCGATGCGCTGCCCGTGCAGGCGGGAGCGGGGTTTTGCCCGCTCCCGTCTGCGTTTATTTCCGGCCCCAGCGCGGGGAGAGGCCGATAAAGAGGCCGTAATTGCGTCCGGCCATCGGCCGCGAGAGCACCGACTCGTACTCCTCGTCGAAGAGATTGTTTACCACCGCTTTGACCGAGAGCGAAGCCCACGGGAACGAAAAGTGCTTTTCCAGCGAAACGTCGTTCATCAGGTACGGGGCCAGCACGCCGAGGCGCGTGGCCGTCTCGTTGCTCGACGTCGTGTAGCGCTCGCTATAATAATTCCACTTGTAGAGCAGTGTCCACGACCGCCACGAGAGCGTGCCCGTGACCGCCGCCGAGTAGACCGGGATATAGACCAGCTGTTTGCCGATTGATTCGTCGGCCCAGCTCTGCGAGTCGCCGTGGTTGACCGAGTGCGTGATCGCGAAATTGCCGTCCAGCGCCACGCGCCAGCCCCGGCCCATATCCGCGGCGAAACGTCCCTTCACCTCCAGCCCGTATGCGTGTACCTTCCGCACGTTGACCGGCGACCAGAACCCCTTGAAGGTCGGCAGCCACGCGATCCAGTCGTCGATCCACGAGTTGTAGGCCGTCACCTCCCCCCTGAAACCCACCCTGCGGTTTTCCAACCGCGGGTCGCCCAGCGTGAACTCAATGCCCGCATCGTATGTCCATCCCCGCTCCGTCCGGAGCGTGTCGTTGCCGCCCGGCATAAAATAGAGGTCATTGAGGGTCGGGTAACGGTAGTTGCGCGCCGCCGACGCCTTCAGCAGCACATTGCCTTTGCGGGAGATCAGGAAATCGGCGAACGCCGCCGGGATCAGCGGCGTGACATGGCTGCCCCACAGCTCCTCGCGCAGGTCTATGCCCACGCCCAGCCGCTCCGCCGGGCGGTATTTCACCCCCACGAAACCCGACAGTTCGAAACGGGCCTCGTCGTAACCCACATTCGCCAGCCCGCCCGACGAATTGGTCACCGTGCGGTCGGAGCTTTGGACGAAATGCTGGTCGGCCGTCACTTTGGCCGTGAAGAGCCACTTTTTTCCGAGGTAGTAATCCGCCCCGAATTCGCCGTAGACCGTGTTCACGAAGCTGCGCGAGCGGATCATCTCCACCAGCGGCTCGTCGCCGCCCGGATCGCCCCAGTAGCGGTAGCCCATGTCGGTATAAGTGTAGCCCGCCTTCGCCCCCAATTTCAGGCTCTCGGAGATCCGGTCCCACGTCGCCACGGCGCGGAGCGTCTGTTCGTCCTGCCGGTTGCGGCTGCGGCTGTCGGTCTTGTAGTCCACGTTCAGCATCGGGATACCGCGCCGCGAATTGAGGTACCACACCGACAGTCCCCAGCGGTTGCCGTTCCCGGCGTTGTAGAACAAATCCTGCACCAAATGCAAATCGCGGTAATCGCCGTTCCGGTTGCGCTCTTCGGGGTAGTGAAAGCCCGTGACCAGCCCGTTTTCGTCCTTCTCGTAGACCTTTTTGCGGTAGTTGGTGTATTTGAAATCGTTCTGCGACGTGACGTAGTAGAACCGCGTGGAGCTTTGCCACTTGCGGTTGCCCCACGTGAAGCGCAGGAACTCGTCGTAGGTGCCGAAACTGCTGATCCCCTGCACGAATTTCAGGCCGAAGCCCTCCTCCTGCGCCGGCCTCGTCCCCAAGGTCACGGCCAAGCCCAGCCCGCCGCCCGTCACGCCCACCGAGCTGGCGCCGTGGTAGAGGGCCGCGTCGTCGATCAGGTACGAAGGGATCAACGAAAAATCGACCATACCGAGCATCGGCGAGTTGAGTTTCAGTCCGTTCCACGTCACCTGCGTGTGCGACGGCGCGGTGCCCCGGAACGAAGCGGTGGCCAGCGTCCCGCGGCCGTAGGATTTGATGAAGATGGAGCTGTTCTGCGACAGCACGTCGGCCAGCGAGTTGGTGACGTTCTCGCGCAGGGCCGCGGTGTCGAGCGAGGTCTTCTGCGCCCCGATGTCGCGCAGGGAGCGCCGGGCCCGCACGGTCACCGGGTCGGCCCGGTAGGTGCGCTGCTGGGCCGTGGCGACAGAGGCGGAAAACAAGAGGAGAAGCACAGCGAATATTCTTCCGCCATTCGTCCTCGGGCGCGCTCCCCGGCGCCCGCTAAAGCGGTCGCTGCGACCCGAGGACGCCGCTGGCGCGGGGACTGATCGCCGGAATGTATGTAGATGAAATACTCTCATACCTATTTAAAGCAAAACGCCCCCGGCGTGATCCCCACCCGGAAGGTATCCACCGGGGCCGCCTGCGGCGTGAAGCGATAGACCACCCCCGGCTGCACATAGTCAATCGCGTCGGCCACATAGACCTCCGACGACCGCGGATCGACCGCCAGCCCGTAGTAGATCGTCCCGCTGTACGGAATGAACGGCGCGGCAGGCAGAGCGTCCGCCCCGACCGGCATCCGCCAGATACCCCGGTCGATATAATAAAGCGTGTCCCTCGCACCGTTGAGCACCAGTTCCGACGGGCTGTTCTCCATCGGCAGGCCGAACCGCCGCTCGACCTGCAAAGTCTTCGCATCGATGCGCCAAAGCGCCGGAGCCTCGTGCCCGAACGGGTTCCCCTCGTAACCCCCGTCGGTCACCGTCCACAGCTTCCCGTGCTTGTCCAGCGCCAGCGAGGCCGGCTGGACGCCCACCGCGATCGAATCCACCAGCTCGTCGCGCAGCGCGTCGATCACCAGTATCTTGTTGTCGTACGACCAGCAGTTGGTGAACACCGTGTCGCCGAGCTGCACCATCTGTTCGGCCGACTTGTGGCCGTTCAGCGGGATATGGCCGGTGATCGCGAGCGTCTGCGGGTCGAAAACGGTGATCCGGGAGTCGTACAGGTCGGTGACGTAGGCTTTGGTGTCGCTCACGAAATGGACATAGCGCGGCGAGACCAGCCCGGTGAGGGTGCCGATCACTTTGAACGTATCGATATCGATGACGAAGATCACCCCGGAGTTATTGACCACGAGGTACCCCAGCCCCCGGTAGACGGCCATCGACTGGGCGACGTCGCCCAGCGGGATGCCGTTGGCGCGGGCGAAAACCTCGTTCAGCACCTTTTTCTTGCTGGGGATATAGTAGGAGAGGCTGGCGTTGCCGTACATGAAGTTGCCTTCGCACAGGACGAACAGGCCGTCGCCTGCCGGCGACGAGCCGCCGAAATCCTCCTCGTCCATCGGGCCGTAGTCCATGCACGAGCCGAGGCCGCACAAGGCGAACAACAGCAGGGTTAAGCGTATGATCCGTTTTTCCATAGTGGCCGCGATTCCCGACGTGCGGCACGGGGAAACAGAAAAACATAACGGGAACGGAGTGAGCGGTTCCGGTGATGTTCGAGCCTATTCGCCGTAGGTCGCCGATCGGAGTGAAAGGGCGAAGGCAGGTCTTCTGACTCGTTCCGTTCCGGGCCGCCTTCCCGGCCCGGAACGGGGCCAGTGGCAAAAGAGGGCCGGAAAACTCAAGAGGAACTCACAGCAGCGGGAACTGTCGCCGATTCGCACGGCGTTCCCTTTTAATCCGGGCCTGAAGGATCGTCCCCAGCAGACCATTCGGAACCATCGCAGGGGCAAATGTAGTGTTTTTCAGGCACAATCTCCAAAAACCGCCGCAGGCCGGCCCGGTTTTATCTCGCGTGTCTGCCCGGAAAGCGAAAGGGCTTGCCATATGCGGCAAGCCCTTTCATCGGTATGCGTTCGTCAGAACCCGAATCCCACGCAGACCGACCAGCCGTCGGCCGTGCCGCTCACGCCGAACCAGTCGTGCGTCCATCCGCCCCGGGCGAAAAGCATCCGCTCGCCCCCGATCCGGCGATCGACCTGCAATCCCAGCCGCACGCGCGTGAAATCGTCCGTCAGGTAACGGTAATTCGCTTGCAGCGACCGGATGCGCGAAGTGTTGAAATCGGCTCCGGGAAGCGCCAGTTCGCCGCCGATCTTACCCGAACGGGCCGCCCCGGCCTCAACCCTGAACATCCACCGGCCCCAGGTGTGCATCACCGCGCCGTCCACACCCGCCTGCCAGCGCGAGAATGACATCCGGCGCAGGGCCGCCGCGTATTCCGACACGAAATCGAGGTACGACGCCGAAGGCTTCACCCACCAGACCGTCCGGGCCGAAGGCAGGCTTCCCGCGAAACCCGACAGTGTCCCGTTCACGATCCGGTCGGTGTACCCCTCGTTCCGGCCGATCTCCGGGTAGATGCCGCCCGCCGGGTCGCCGAAGAGATGCTCCGTCCCCTTGCGGTTCCGGTAGCTTCCCTCGGCCGTGACGCCCCAGGCCAGCGACGTTCCCGCGCCGCTGTAAGCAAGCAGGACGTTCGCCGTATGGTCGGCCACCGACGCCAGCGGCAGGTTGTTCATCCCCGTCATCTCCTTGCGGAAGGTGAAATAGTCGTAACCCACCGAGGCCGAAATCCCCTTGCGCGACGCGGGAAACAAGTCCAGCGACCCACCGGCGCCCCAGCCCGAATAGTACGCGCCGGCCTGGATGCCCGCAAAGCGGACGTAATCCATCCCCAGCCCGGTCAGGTGGTAGACGGTCGCCTGGTTCATATCGTTGTAGAAAGCGATGTCGCCCCGCTGCCCGTACTTCCGCCCGCGGAGGGCCAGCGACAGCCTGTACTGCGCCCCTACGCTCCGGGCCGCCGCCAGCGACCCTTGCAGGTCGGAGACCACGTTCCGGGGACGGGGATCCACCTCGCGGTATTCGAGCAGCGCCCGGTAGGACAGCTGCGCCGCCCATGTCCATACGCCCGAAGTGTAGGCGTAACCGCCCGAAAAACGGTAACTCTCCGAGGCCAGGCTCCCGCCCACCGAATCGGCGGTCAGGTAGGGATAAAGCAGCGCGAAATCGGCGGTCTCGCTCCACTGCACGTCGCGGCGGGTGCCGTTGGTGTAGCCCGCTTCGCCGAAGGCCCGGCCTTTCGTGCCGGTAGGCACGAACGACCGGGCAGCGAAATCGAACCCGTCGTATCCGTTTCCATCCTGCGACAGGGCTGCCTCACCGCGACGGGCGTCCCCGTAGCCGACCGAAAGTTCGGAGAGCGGGAAAGACTGCCGGTACCACATGGCGGCGGGGTTCCGCAGCACCGGGGCCGGCAAGGCCTCCGCGGGCGATGCGTAGAGCATCGCCCGGCGGAAAACCGGCAGGCTGTCCGGCGGCGAGGCCGCAGCGGAGAAGGCCGAAAGGCCCAAGGCAAGCAGGATGTGGAATCGTTTCACTACGGTGTTTCTGGATTGCGTTATTTCATTGACTCGGCTCTTTGCGCCGGAGACCCGGCACAAAGCGGAACGGGCAGCGCGGACTGATTCGTACCGGCCTACTTCATCGAGGGCGTCACGTTACGCTCGAAGTCCTCGGCCGAGTTGTTGGTATCCTGCAACACCTGCCGTCCGTCCGCGGTGGTCGAAGCCGTTTTGCGGCGCACGGCGGTTCCGTATTTGATCGTACCGGCATTCAGGTCGCCGCAGTAGGTGTAGCTGATGTCGAACGAGGGGTCGAAGACCGACCAGGCGAATTCGTTTTTGTAGCCGCGCAGCTCGACGGCATCCACCACCCACTCGTTCGGGATCTTATAGCTGGTGACGTCCCGCGAGGTGCTGCCGTTGGCCAGGGTGTAGTTGTAAGTATAGGTGTATTCGTTCAGCCATTTCTCTTTGGTCATCCCCTGCGGCATGCGGGCGATGGCGTACCCTTTGTTGCCCTGCTTGTGCAGCACGAAGATCGTGGCGGTGTAGCAATAGTAGATGTCGAGGTTCGGCACGGCGGGATTGTCGATGTCCGGGTAGTTGGCGTTGGTCGATTTGGTGTACCACTCGAAATCGGCGCCGCTCAAGTCCATGAAGTCGGGATCGGCCTCCTTGTGGTTCTGGGCGTTGTCGCAGAGGACGATCGACTCGCCGGGCTGCACCGGATAGTCCTGTCCCGAGCCGGGGATCACCATCACGCAGTCCGCCGAGATCGCGGAGCTGCGGATATCGGGGTTCAGCCCGGTGCGCTTGGTGGGGGTCAGGAACTCCGATTCGCAGAGCGCCAGCCCGTCGGCGTAGAGCACCCGGTCGGAATTGTTGGTGATCTTCACATAGGCGTCGCCGTTGTACTGTTTCTGCTTGCCGCTGGCGTCGGGTGCATAGGCGGAGCCGACGTAGTAGATCTCGGAGATCACGAAGTCGTCACTGGCTTCGGGAACCACCGACAGCGAGAGGGTCAGCCTGAAACTTCCGTCGGCTTTGACTACCACGTTGTTCTGCACGCCTTGCATCCGGACGGTCACGGGTTCCGGGGCTTCCTCGCCGTCCCCGGCCTTGGTCAGGTCGACGACGCAGTCGGCCTCCCCTTCGAATTTCACGTTGTAAAGCCCCTCGTTCACTTTGGCGTCCGTGGTGAGCGGGTGGTCGATCTCGGTCGCCACGCCGGTGGTGACGTTGGTGAAGGTGTATTTCCCGCTCCTGACCTCCATAGAGGCGAAGTTGGAGGGGGCGGACAGGGTGATGGTCTCTCCGTTGAGGGACACCTGTTTCGGTGTATTGTCCGAACAGGCAACCAGCGTGAGCGCGGCGGCGCTCAACAGGGCGAATCGTTTCAGTTGTTTCATGGTTCTTTATTTTTTAATTGATCGATTGTTTGTCTGTACCCGCACCGCACTGCCGCTTTCTTGAAAGAAAGTTCCGCAAAGAACTTTCGAGGATGCTGGCGCATCCTAAATCTATCACAGCCTCACTTTTGGCGCAACGGGTGGGGCCGGAGC
>JAJBVQ010000240.1 GCA_020859745.1 Rikenellaceae bacterium | reverse complement strand
CCCTTATTCCTATTGGCCATGAATAAAAGCCAAATAGTACCACACGCGGGTAGGTATAGTTTGATCTTGTACCCATTTTGCATAGTCATAAGTACTTATTCGGTCATCTCTTATCCGTTTTTGCAAAACCATTTCACTGTTAGTACCATCTAAAGAGGATTCGTACGACAAATGCGCAAGGGGTACATTGGGACGATACATCCCGGGCCACTCCTTATTAATCGTATCATAAACGCATTGATACTCCATCGGAAAAGTTAGCAGCAGTGAGGTATCTTTCCCCGTCATTCCGGACAGTAATCCTTTATCGACTTTCATCTCTTTCGTAGCCGCGATAAATGCCGGAGCCACATATCCTGCGATATGGTTGGCATGGACTTTCGTGAGTTTTTCTTTGACTTTACCGTTCTTACCTACGGTAAGCTGTACGTAAACCTCGGCGGGCTCGTCCTGTGGCAAAGAGAGAGCGAACACCGTATCGCGCGTGGAGAATACCAACGGCGCATGTACCCGTTCACAAACCGAGCGGTAGAGAGCTTCGTCCAATGATCCGGACGGAGAGGTCTGTGCCTGTGCGGTAGTGACAAATAATCCGCATCCGGCCAGCATACTGGCAAGTGATTTAATAAGTGTTCGCATAGTAGTAGAAATTAAGAGGGGGCGTTACCGCCCGGGGTGTTAGTAGTCTTTCAAATATAGAGAATTATCTGAATAAATCCTACGGCAAAACCCTGCTTTTTTTGTCACTTACGCGGCTGAATGAACACCCCCTTAAAAACAATTCGCCCGGCACCTTTGAGTGCCGGGCGAGATGCTGTCAAGATATACACAGCGACAGTTCGGACGGCAACAGGCTATGCCGGAAGCACGATCGAGAAACGGCTGCCCTGGCCGATCTCGCTTTCGACCCGGATCGTCCCGCCGTGCGCTTCGACAAACTCCTTCGAGATGGCGAGGCCCAGCCCGCTGCCCTGCACCTTGGTGCCCGGCACGCGGAAATAGCGGTCGAAGATACTCTTGTGGTAGCGCGGATCGATGCCCCGGCCGAAATCCTGCACATATATCTCCACCGCCTTTTCGCGCTGTACGGCCCCCACGATGATGCGCGAATTTTCGGGGGAGTGGTGGATGGCGTTCGACAGCAGGTTGGTGATAACCCACGCGATCTTCTCGTTATCGACGAAAAGTTTCGAAATCTTATCGGGATAATCCACCTCCACAAAGCAGCAGAACCGCTCGGCCAGCACCTGCGTGGCCTTCACCGCGTAGTCGATCAATTCGATCGGTTTGGTTATCTTGGGCATCAACTGGAGTTTCCCCGTTTCGATCTGCGTCATATTCAGCAGCTCGCCCGTGATCGAAAGCAGGCGGTCGCTGCTCTCCCTGATACTGCCGAGCAGCTGTTTCTGTTCGTCGTTGAGCTGCCCGAGGCGGCTGTCTCCCAGCAGTTGCAGGCTCATCAGGATCGACGAAATAGGAGTTTTCATCTCGTGCGAGACCGTCGAGATGAAATTGGTCTTGGCCGAGTCCAGCTCCTTGAACTTCGTAATATTGTTCAGGATGATCAGGTTGCCGAGGAATTGGCGTTCGCCGCCCCCCACGCCGGTAATGTGGAGCGGCGTGTTCTCGACCTGGAAATAACTCTCCTTGTTGTCGGCATAGATCTTCAGCGGCTCGTCGTCCGTCCCCTTCTTCTCGTCGTAAAGCCCCCGCACCAGCCTGCGCAGCAGATCGTTGGAAAGGGCCACCTCCGTAGCGTTGCGTCCCACGACCTCTTCGCGCAGGTTCAGCACCGAGAGCGCCTCCCGGTTCATGAAAAGGATCTTGCGGTCCGGCCCTAGCCCCACAATCGGCTCGTGCAGCGTGTTGACGATCGCTTCGATGCGCTTTTTGGCCGTCATCAGGTCGTCGAGCGAGCTTCGGCGGTACTCGTCGAGTTTGGCAGCCATGTCGTTGAACGACTCGGCCACCGATTCGAACTCCCGGTTGCCCGGAAAATCGAGTCGCTGCCCGTAATTGTGGTTCGCGATCTCGGTGATACCCTTTTTCAGCGCGTCGATCGGCCGGAGCACCAGCCGCGGGAACCACACCAAAATAGCCCCGGCGGCCGAAACGCATAATGCCGCCGCGACGATCAGCCACCACATCACAGAGTCCGCGCGACCCTTCACCTCCGCGCTCTTGGCGCGGATGGCCGCCATATTCAGCTCCATGATCCGGAACAAATCCTCGCGGACAGTCCGGATCTCGGCTTCGGTGACCGGATCGCTGAGCGTGGCGATATGCCGTTCGAGCGCCGCGGTCGATTCCCCCTCGCTGGCTTCGGTGATATTCGCCTGTTGCAGGGCGAGGCTCCGCCGGAGGGCCTGCCGCGACAGGGAGTCCTGACCCGTGACGTTGAGCGTGCGGAGCATATCCCCGGCGTACTGCAACGAATTGTAATTGTCGGCGAGGATCGTCCCCGTCGCCTCGGACAGCTGGCGCACATAGCTGACCGACAGGACGCCCAACAGCAGGATCATGGCGAACAGGACGCCAATCCCCAGCGTGATTCTCCTTTGTATTCTCATAGTCTCACGAAAAGATAACCAAGTCGATATTCATGCGCGACAGTCGCCCGACGAGCCGCCGGAGAGTGAACGCGCTTTTCAACAGCGATAATAACGAAAATTCGGGACGTCCGATGCAAACGATATTGATTTTTTGCTCCCGGCAAAACCCGATGATGGCCGCGACCGGCGAATTGGAACGTATCCGGCGTATCTCGCCGCCCAGTTCAGCCGCCAGATCCAGGTTGTTGATCAGGTAGCGCTGGTTGGCCAGCGGGATCCGGTCGTCGGCTTCGCGGTCGCCCTGCACGTACAACACCGTGAAGGCGGCATTCAGGTGCGTGGCCATGCGCGCCGTCTTGCGGATCACCCGCCGGGCGCGCTTTTCGCTGCTGTCGATCACCGCCACCAGCTTGTCGCGCCGGAATTTGTCGCCCTCCGTGATCTGGTTCTCGACCTTCTTCTCCACCCGCAGGGCGACCTCTTTCAGGGCCAGTTCGCGCAGCTGGAGCAGGTTGTCCTGCGTGAAGAAATTGCCCAGCGCCGCCGCGATCTTGTCCGCCTTGTAGATTTTCCCCGCCTTGAGGCGGTCGATCAGCTCGTCCGCCGTCAGGTCGATATTCACCACCTCGTCCGCCATCGCCAGCACGCTGTCCGGAATCCGTTCGCGCACCTCGACCCCCGTGATCTCCTCGACAGCCTCGTTCAGCCCCTCGATATGCTGGATGTTCACCGCTGTGATGACGCTGATCCCCGCATCGAGGATCCGCATCACGTCCTGCCAGCGCTTGGGATTCCCGCTGCCCTCGATATTGGTATGGGCCAGCTCGTCCACGATGACGATCTCCGGATGCAGGTTCAGCACCGCCTGCGTGTCCATCTCCTCCAGCTCCTTGCCCTTGTAGAAGAGCTTGCGGCGCGGCACCAGCGGAAGCCCTTCGGCGAGGGCTTCCGTTTCCGCGCGGCCGTGCGTTTCGATATACCCGATGCGCACGTCCACGCCCGCGTCGAGCAGCTGGCGAGCCTCCTGCAACATGCGGTAAGACTTGCCCACCCCGGCACTCATGCCGATGTAGACCTTGAACTTGCCGCGGTGCGAACGCCGGATCAACTCCAGGAACCGTTGGACGCTGTCTTGTTTTTCCATATCGTTACATCCGGAAGGAGATCCGACCCACGAAGTTCACGTCGTCCAGCGCCGGGTTCCAGCTCAGTTCGGTGGAAAACCCGATCGACATCGAATCCGCACCCTTGATATTCCACGATTTACCGGCATTCAGGAAAACGTTCTGCACACAGAACCCCCGGTCGTTGGTGGCATAGGTCGCCGCCGCATTCCAGGGAACCACGCCCACGCCGGCTTTCAGGCCGACGGTCTTCACCGTGAAAGGATAGGCCACCTCGAAATACGAGGCATAGGCGCGTTCGCCCTTATCGTTCACGTCCGCCGCGCCGAACAGGATCGTGTACCACGATAGCGTAACGGGCGCTTTTTCCGAAACCACCCAGCTGGCGCCCACCTCAATGCGGTGGGGCGAGCAGTCGTCGAAGATGAAATAGCGGTCGTCGGCGTGGCCCGTCCAGTAGAGGTCGGCCAGCGAAAGGGTCACCGGGCCGAGCGTGTAGGCCAGCGTCAAGTCCATCTCCTTATACTTGTTGTCGAAATCGACCGAGCCCCATGCGGTGGCCGAGAAATTCCCGGCCGTCAGGGCCAGCACCGGCTGGAAAGCGGGGCCGCTTTCGTAGACGCCGCGCCAGACATAGGTGCTCACCAGGTCGGTACCGCCCGAGAACCGGACTCCGTTCGTTTTTTCCTGCGCATGCAGTCCGGGCGTTGAGAAGCCCATCGCCAGGGCGGTAATCGAAACAACTATCCGGCGTTTTACAAAGTCATTCATTTTTCAATCGGATTATTAGAGTGGAATTTACTTGGTCAGCGTGGAGTCGCTCTCGGAAGCGCCCTCGGTGCCGGTGGTTCGCTCCACCTGCCCCGGCGCCCCGGCGGGCTGCATCTCATCCAGCGCCACGTTCAGCCGGAGCACGTTCACCTTGCTCGTGCCGAACAGCCCCAGCCACGGCCCCTGCGTCAGCGAATCGACCAGACGCCGCACCACGGCGGTATCGAGGCCGCGGGCCGCAGCCACGCGGCTGACCTGCACCTGCGCCCCGCGGGGCGAGATGTCCGGGTCGAGCCCCGAGCCGCTGGCCGTCACCATTTCAGACGGCACCTCGTCGCGTGAAAGGTAGGGATGCGCCGTCAGGAAATCCTGTACGCGCTGCTCCACTTCGGCCAGGTATTCGGGATTGGCCGTACCCTTGTTGCTGCCGCCCGATCCGCCGCCGTTGTAATCCACGGCCGACGGGCGGCCCCAGAAGTAGCGAACGTCGGTGAACGACTGGCCGACGTTGGCCGCCCCGACGACTTTACCGTCGAGCGCGACCGTTTCAGCCTCCCCACCGTTGGGCGACGCTACGGCTGCCGCGAGCCGGAGGACAAGGACATACCCCACGCCGAGCACGACACACATGGCCAGCGTTATTTTGATGGAAATCCAAAAATTTTTCATGGTTGCGCGAATTAAAAGAACATACTGATGAACAGGTCGATCAGCTTGATGCCGATAAAGGGTACGACGATGCCGCCAAGCCCGTAGAGGAAGAGGTTGCGGCGCAATAGGGCCGAAGCCCCGATCGGTTTGTACGCCACGCCCCTAAGCGCCAGCGGGATCAGCAGCGGGATGATGACTGCGTTGAAGATCACCGCCGAAAGGATCGCGCTTTCGGGCGAATGCAGGTGCATGATGTTCAGGGCCCCCAGCGACGGGATCGACGCGATGAACAGGGCCGGGACGATGGCGAAATACTTGGCCACGTCGTTGGCGATGGAGAAGGTCGTGAGCGTACCGCGCGTCATTAGCAGCTGTTTGCCGATCTCGACGATCTCGATCAGTTTGGTCGGGTCGTTGTCCAGATCCACCATATTGCCCGCCTCCTTGGCGGCCTGCGTACCGCTGTTCATCGCCACGCCCACGTCGGCCTGCGCCAACGCCGGGGCGTCGTTGGTTCCGTCGCCCATCATGGCCACCAGCTTGCCCGATTGCTGTTCGCGGCGGATGTATTCGAGCTTGTCCTCCGGCCGGGCCTCGGCGATGAAGTCGTCCACCCCCGCTTTTTCGGCGATGTACTTCGCCGTCAGCGGGTTGTCTCCCGTGACCATGACCGTCTTGACCCCCATCTTGTGCAGCCGCTCGAAACGTTCGCGGATGCCCGTCTTGATGATGTCCTGCAACTCGATCACGCCCCGGATCCGATCATCCTCGCAGACGATCAGCGGAGTGCCCCCGTTTTCCGAAATGCTGCGCACCGTCTCTTCGGTGCCTGCCGGACAGGGATACCCGGCTTCGGCGGCCATGCGGAGGATCGCCTCGGCCGCGCCCTTGCGGATGCGGCGGCCGTCAGGCATGTCCACCCCCGAACATTTGGTCTCGGCGGTGAATTTCACCATCCGCACGCCCATCATGTCCATCGGGTCGATACGAACCCCCTCGGCGGCCCCCAGTTCGACCACGGATTTGCCCTCCGGGGTCTGGTCGGCCACCGACGAGAGCACGCACAGGCGGACAAAAGCCTCCTTACCGATCCCCTCGACCGGATAAAAGCGCGTAGCCTTGCGATTGCCCACAGTGATCGTGCCGGTCTTGTCCAGCAGCAGCGTGTCGATGTCCCCGGCCGTCTCCACAGCTTTGCCCGACTTGGTGATGACATTGGCCCTGAGGGCGCGGTCCATGCCGGCGATGCCGATGGCCGACAGCAGCCCCCCGATGGTGGTCGGGATCAGGCAGACGAACAGCGAGATGAACGCCGCGACCGTGATGTTCGCGCCCACATAGTCCGCGAACGGCTTGAGCGTCGCGCAGACGATCACGAACACCAGCGTGAAACCCGCCAGCAGGATCGTCAGGGCGATCTCGTTCGGCGTTTTCTGGCGCGACGAACCCTCCACCAGGGCGATCATCTTGTCGAGGAAGCTCTCGCCCGGTTTGGCCGTCACTTCGACCAGGATACGGTCGGAAAGCACCCGCGTGCCGCCCGTGACGGAACTCTTATCGCCGCCCGCCTCGCGGATCACCGGGGCCGACTCGCCCGTGATGGCGCTCTCGTCGATCGAGGCCAGCCCTTCGACGATCTCGCCGTCGGCGGCGATCGTATCCCCCGCCACGCATTCGAAAACATCGCCCTGCCGCAGGGCCGAACTGCTGACGACCTGCGTGCGGCCATCCTTGCCTACGCGCTTGGCCGGCGTCTCCTCCCGTGTTTTGCGCAGCGAATCGGCCTGCGCCTTTCCGCGCGCCTCGGCGATAGACTCGGCGAAGTTGGCGAACAGCACGGTGGCCAAGAGCACCGCGAAAACGACGATATTATAGGCCAGCGACCCCTGCGACGTGTTGCCCGTCACGGCGATCCACACGATCAGCAGCAGCATCACGAAAGTGACCGCCTCGACCGTGAACATGATCGGGTTCTTGACCATCGTGCGCGGGTCGAGCTTGGCGAACGAGGCGCGCAGGCTCCGGATCAGCAACCCGCGGTCGAACAGGGAATTGTTTCTGTCTCTTTTCATAGTCATAACATTATCAGAAGGTCAGGTAATCGGCGATAGGGCCCAGGGCCAGCGCCGGGAAAAAGGCGAGGGCCGCCACGATAAGGATCACGGCGAAGGTCATCACCGAAAAGGTGCCCGTATCGGTTTTGAGCGTTCCGGCGCTCTCCGGAATGAACTTCTTCGAAGCCAGCAGGCCCGCGATGGCCACCTGTCCCACGATCGGGAAGTAGCGGCCCATAATCAGGGCGATGCCGGTCGAGATATTCCAGAACGGCGTGTTGTCGCCCAGCCCCTCGAAACCCGAGCCGTTGTTGGCCGCCGACGAGGTGTATTCGTAGAGCATTTCGCTCAGGCCGTGGAACGAGGGGTTGTTCAGCCACCCGATCCCCGGATCGTCGGCGGCCAGCGCGGCCGCAATGCCTGTGCCGACGAGGATCAGGAAAGGATGCATCAGCACCACCATCGTGGCGATCTTCATCTCCCTCGCCTCGACCTTGTGTCCGAGGAACTCGGGCGTGCGGCCCACCATCAGGCCGCTGATAAAGACCGCGACGATCAGGAATGCGAAGTAGTTCATCCACCCCACGCCGACGCCGCCGAACCAGCAGTTGATCTGCATGTTGAGCATTTGCAGCATACCGCTGAGCGGAGTCTGCGAATCGTGCATCGAATTGACCGACCCGTTGGAGGTGACGGTGGTGGTCATGCCCCACATGGCCGAAGCGGCCGGCCCGATGCGGATCTCCTTGCCCTCCATCGAGCCCATATCCTGGGCGATGCCCATTTCCGTGATCTGTTTGCTGCCGCCCATCTCCTGCCATACCGAGCAGACCACCCCCGCCGTGTAGGCGAAGAGCATCACGGCGAAGATCCACGCGGCCAGCCTGCGCCGGCGGGTATAGAACCCGAAAGCGAAGACCATGGCCATCGGCAGGATCAGGATCGACCAGCATTCGAGAATATTGGTGAAGGCGTTCGGGTTTTCCAGCGGGTGGGACGAGTTGACCCCGAAATAGCCGCCGCCGTTGGTTCCGAGCTGTTTAATCGGCACGATGGCCGCCGTCGGGCCTTGCGAGATGACCTGTTCTTCACCTTCGAGCGTGGTCAGCGTTTGCTGTCCGTCGAACGACATCGGCGTTCCGTTGACGATTAGCAGGATGCCGACCAGCAGCGACAGCGGCATCAGGATGCGCGTCACGCTCCGGGTCAGGAACACCCAGAAGTTGCCGATCGTCCGGGTGGATTTGGCCGCCAGCGCCTTCATGATCCCCGCCATGGCGGCCATGCCGCAGGCGGCGGTAACGAACTGGAACAGCATGATGACGAACAGCTGCGTGAAATAGCTCAACCCCGTTTCGCCGCTGTAATGCTGCAAGTTGCAGTTCACCATGAACGAGATGCAGGTGTTGAAAGCCAAGTCGGGCGACTGCCCCGGGTTGCCGTCGGGATTGAGCGGCAGCCACCCCTGGCAGACCAGCAGCAGCATCCCCCAGAAGAACCAGAAGAGGTTGACCGTCAGCAAAGCTTTCAGGAACTTTTTCCAGTTCATCTCCTCCTCCGGGTCGATGCCGCAGATCTTGTAGATCCTGCGTTCGAGGGGCGCTATGAAATCGAGCCACGTGCGCTCGCCCCGGTACACTTTGGCAATGTATCGCCCCAGCGGGTAGCACAGCACCACCAGCAGCGTCCATTGCAAGATTACGCCTAAAATTTCCGTATTCATTTATTCGAGTTATTCGGTTCCGACAATCAGAATTTTTCGGGTTTGACAAGCACGTACATCAGGTACAGGAACCCGACGATGCTCAGGATAAGCAGCACTGTAAACATTTCGCCCTAAATTTTTTCGAACCAGTCGACACATTTGAAGAAAAACCAGTAGCAAAGCGTCCCGAGGGCGCAAAGCAGGAAAAAAAGGATCATCGCATTCATTCACTTGTGGGTTTAGCGTTAAACAACTTTTTTACGCGGCCGCGCGGCGTCCGGTCCGGATCTTCCGCTCGGTCGGTCGTCCCGACTATACGAAGGAGGTGCCAAAACCCGCAATTCAGACCTAACGCATTATCGAACAGGTAGTTGAAAATCAGGCATGGACGCAAAAAAAGAGGGCCGCACTATCAAAATGATAGTGCGGCCCTCTCGGAATGATAAGGCGGGACGATTATTTCACCCCGTAACTCTCCAGTTTGCGGTATAGCGTGGCGATGCCGATGCCCAGCAGCCGGGCGGCCTCGGCCTTGTTCCCGTGCGTCGTTTCGAGCACTTTGAGGATATGGCCGCGCTCCAGGTCGTCGAGCGCCAGCGAATCGACGGCAGCCCCCGCACTTTTCGGCATGCGGAACTCCGGCGACAGGCAGTCCGCCGTCAGCGCATTGCCCTCGGCCATGATCAGGCTGCGCTCGACGACGTTGCGCAGTTCCCGGACATTGCCCTGCCACGCGTGGCGTTCCAGGGCGGCGATATAGGCATCGTCGATCCGCTCAATCCGCCGCCCCATCTTATCGGCGAAATGCGCCGCGAAAAAACGGATATATTCCGGAATGTCGCCCCGCCTTTCGCGCAGCGACGGCAGGCAGATACAGAAAACCGAAAGCCGGAAATAGAGGTCTTCGCGGAAATTCCCGGCGGCGATCTCCTTCCGAAGGTCGCGGTTCGTGGCCGCGATGATGCGCACATCGGCTTTCGTGGGCCGGGTCTCGCCCACCTTGATGAACTCCCCGCTTTCGAGCACGCGCAGCAGCTTGGCCTGCAACTCCACCGGCATTTCACCGATCTCGTCGAGCAGCAGCGTACCCTTGTCGGCCTCTTCGAACAACCCTTTTTTATCCTTGGTGGCACCCGTGAAACTGCCCGCCCGGTGCCCGAAAAGTTCGCTTTCGAGCAGGTCTTTCGAAAACGCCGAGCAGTTGACGGCGACGAACGCCCCCTTGGCCCGCGGGCTGGCGTGGTGGATCGCCTGCGCGAAGACCTCCTTGCCCGTTCCCGTTTCACCCGTGAGCAGCACCGACGCGTCCGTGGCGGCCACCTTCCGCGCCAGCTCCACCGCCTGCCGCATGGCTTCGGACTTCCCGATGATCCGGTCGAACGAATGCTCCGCGGAGAGTTTGCTGTCGATTCGCGCCAGCCGCCGCTGCATCCCCGCTTTTTCCGCCGCCCGGTTCAGCAGGGGAAGTATCTTGTTGTTGTCATCGCCCTTGGTGATATAGTCGAACGCGCCGTTCTTGATGGCCTGCACGCCATCGGGGATATTGCCGTAGGCCGTCAGCAGGATAACCTCCGCAGCCGGTGAGGCCGCTTTTATCTTGCCCACCATCTCCACGCCGTTGCCGTCCGGCAGCTTCACGTCGCACAACACCACATCGGGATCGTACCGTTCGAGCATTTTCAGCCCCGCAGCGCAATCCCCGGCCTGCGCCACTTCGTAGCCCTCCAGTCCGATGATCCGCGCCAGCAGCCCGCGCAGCCGCTCTTCGTCGTCTATGATCAGTATCTTAGCCATAATTCCTGTCCCGTCAAAGATAGATATTTCCCGGTTCATGGGAAAAACGGAGTTTTCGCCCCGCCCAGATAAAAACGGTGCAGCAGGCCGAATATCGGCCTGCTGCACTGTTTAATATTATCCCCGAAAAAGGGAAAACCGAAACTACTGCGCTTTGCGCGCCGTAGTGCTCCGCGCCGCCGGGGCCTTCGAACGACTCTCCGCCTTCGGCGCCCGCTTGGCCGCAGTGCCGGCGGCAGCCGGTTTCTTCGCCGGAGCCTTCTTTTTCGGCGCCTCCGCCGGAACCTCGGCAGCCTCGCCCGCAACCTCCGCCTCTTCTTCGGCAGCCTTGAACGAAGTCATGCCCGCAGCGACCAGCGCGTTATACCATTGGGCGATCTTCTTGATATCCGAATTGTGCACCCGATCCGTATCGTAATCCGGCAGGACCGACACCATGAACGCCTTCAGCTCCTCCGGGGCGGCCTTCGAAGCCAGCGCCACCGGCTTGCCCGCATTTTTATCGTAAACCGACTGGAGCACATCCCCCAGCGCCACCTCAGCCGTCTGCGTGAACACCGCGATGTCGCCCAGCGCGCTCACCTTCGTCGCTCCGCCCACCATCGTGCGGCGGCCGTCCGCCAGCGATTCGACAATAATGCCGCCCTTGCCCTGGGCCACGTACTTATACAGCCCCGGCGCGCCCGATATTGCCAAAATCTCCTTTAATTCCATAATCGTATCTAATTGTTAAGAAATTACACTTTTCAAGTGATCCCGGCACAAATGTAGGCAAAAAATCCTAAATCCGCTCCCCCGCCCGGCACAAAGCCTCGTGCAACTCAGTCACCTGCGGGATCAGCAGCCGCCGGTCGTCCGCCACGACCACATGATCCGCATAGCCCAGCCGCGCCCGTTCGTCCATCTGAGCCCGGATACGCCCCATCGCCGCCTCGCGCGACACCCCGTCGCGGCGCATCACCCGCTCCAGCCTCACCTCCAGCGGTGCCGTCACCACCACAATGCAGTCCATACGCCGCCAACCTCCCGACTCGACCAGCACCGCCGCCTCCTCCACCAGGTACGCCGGCCGATCCGCAGCCCCGTCCCGCGCCGAAGCCCACGCCGTGAAATCCCGCTCCACCGCCGGATGCACCAGCGCGTTCAGCGCCGCCAGCTTCTCCCTGTCCCCGAACGCCTGCGCAGCGATACAGACCCGGTCCAGACCCGAACCGTCCGGCAGATACGCTTCCGGCCCGAAAATCCCGGAGATTCCCTCCCGCAGCGAGCCGTCCGACACCATCAGCGCCTTGGCCCGGTCGTCCGCCGCATAGACCTCCGCCCCCATCATCCCCAGCAGCCGCGCCACCGTGCTTTTCCCGCTGCCGATCCCCCCCGTCAGCCCCACGCGCAACAGCCGGCCCATCAACGCAGCGTGAAAAAAGGTTCCACGAACTGCGGTTCGACCCGCATCACCTCCGTCCCCGCCGGCAGCGAGTCGATCCGCACCGCATACTTCCCGCTCTCCTCCCCTCTCACCTGGTTATAGTCCACGCAGGCATGCAACCGCTCCTCGCGGATACGCTCGTAATACCTGAGCGGGACATTGCCCACCACCGTCACCCGTGACGGCACGATCGTGGCCTGCATCCCCTCCGGCATGT
>JAJBVQ010000035.1 GCA_020859745.1 Rikenellaceae bacterium | reverse complement strand
ACCCCCGACCAGCTGATTACAAATCAGCTGCTCTGGCCAACTGAGCTACATCGGCGTTTTTGCGTGTGCAAAGATAGGGAACAATTCCCGTTCTGGCAAGAACCGGCCCGAAAAATCCGCAAAAAAAGTGTACTTTTGTTCCGGGCTATGGCACAGCGCTTGCCTCATCCCCCAACCTAACACATTCTGCCATGGCATCCTCCAACTTTGTAGATTACGTCAAAATATACGCCCGCTCGGGCAACGGCGGCCCCGGTTCGAGCCACTTCCGCCGCGAAAAGTTCGTCGAGTTCGGAGGTCCGGACGGCGGCGACGGCGGGCGGGGCGGACATGTGATCCTGCGCGGCAACAGCCAGTACTGGACCCTGATCCACCTCAAGTACCAGCGCCACCAGATGGCCGAAAACGGCGAGGGGGGCAGCGGGGCCAAAAGCCACGGCAGGAACGGAAAGGACATTATTCTCGAAGTGCCGCTGGGAACGGTAGCCAAGGATGCCGAGACGGGCGAAGTGGTGGCCGAGGTGACGGAGGACAAGCAGGAGGTGATCCTTGTGAAGGGGGGACGCGGGGGGCTGGGCAACTGGCACTTCCGCACGGCGACCAACCAGGCGCCGCGCTATTCGCAGCCGGGCGAACCGATGCAGGAGGGGTGGTTCGTGCTGGAACTGAAAGTACTGGCGGATGTGGGGCTGGTGGGGTTCCCGAACGCGGGCAAATCGACCCTGTTGTCGGTGGTGTCGGCGGCGAAGCCGAAGATCGCGGACTATGCTTTCACCACGCTGGAACCGAACCTGGGGATCGTCGAGGTGCGGGACGGACATTCGTTCGTCATGGCCGACATTCCGGGGATCATCGAGGGTGCCCACGAGGGCAAAGGGATCGGGACGCGGTTCCTGCGGCATATTGAGCGCAATTCGGTGCTGCTGTTCATGATCCCGGCCGACACAAAGGACATCGTGGACGAGTACAATATTCTGCTCAACGAACTGCGGCAGTACAATCCGGAGATGCTGGACAAGCAACGGCTGCTGGCCATCACCAAAAGCGACATGCTGGACAATGAGTTGACCGAAGGGTTGACGCACGAGATCGAAGCTGCTGAAAAGCTGAAAGGTATACCGTACCTGTTTATCTCGTCGGTTTCGGGATACCATGTGCAGCAGCTCAAGGATATGCTTTGGGAGACGCTGACTAAAGGCTAAATGCCTACTGTAGATTATAGGGCGCAGGCGGCGGGGACAAAGTGAGACTCGCGAACTGTAAGCCTCCGCTTTGGACGAAGTAAACTCCCGGATCGAGTGCCGAGCGGCACCTGCGGCCTGCCCGCTACCGCGGAACCTTTCGCATCGCCGCCGCCAACACCCGCTCGACGATCTTCTCGTCGGGATCGAACGTGCGGCCTTGGGCCTGCATGCTGTCCAGCTCCAGATAGTCGATCGCATCTTCGACCGCCTCCCGGTCATCCGTGCCCTCGCCGGCCAGCCAATGTCCGGCATCGACCAGCGCCCACTCCGGCAGCAGGCCGATCACCTCGGTGCCCGTCACCGCCATTCCGTGCAGGTGCGCGACAATCTGCACCCGTTCATACGCCTGCCCCAACCCCGTCACGTGCATATCCGTCAGGTTGGTCGACACCTGAGCGAAACCGTACTCTTCGATCCACCACCCGATCGCCTTGACGCACGGCAGCGACCACTCGCCGCCCGTCGCGGCACGTATCTCTTTGGCGATCGCTTTGGCCGCTTTTATATCGGCCTCTTTGTTTCCAGTAGGGGCCAGGTTGAAATTCACCGCACCGAGAAAATCCCGCGCCCCGATCACGCTCGCCCCCGTCCGCGCTACCGACTCGCTCCACTGCGACGGCCCGAAATCCGGTTTCCACAACGGGTCCTCCAGCTTGGCGCGCAGTCCTTCGTACTCCCCTTTCCGGCAAGCCTCCAGACCTTTGCGGTATGGCGCGGAAGCCGCCGCTTCGTAACAATAGACCGGAATCTCCAGTTCGTCCCCCACCCTTTCCGCCAGTTTCCTCGCCAGTTCCGCACATTCCGCCAGCGACACGCCCCGCACGGGCACCAGCGGCAACACATCCGTGGCCCCGATGCGCGGATGCTCGCCGGTTTGCTTCCGCATATCGATCAGCTCCGCCGCGGTTTTAACAGCCCGGAAAGCCGCCTCGGCCACCGCCTCCGGTTCGCCGGCAAAGGTCACGACCGTGCGGTTCGCCGCCGCACCGCTGTCCACATGCAGCACATACGCGCCCGCCACGCTCCCCGCCGCGCGGACGATAGCGTCGATTACCGCCTTGTCGCGCCCTTCGCTGAAGTTGGGGACGCACTCTATGATCCGTTCCATAACATCGTATTTTGTCATAACCGTACTTCATTTCCCGTCGTTTCCGCACCACACATTCGGCCCCCCGTGGCACATAGCGCCAGAGCGACGGGGCCGCCATTGACATGGGAACCTGACGAGATCCCAACCCGTTTTCAGAACAATGAGCCTTAACCTGAATCTTACATATTCGGAATCTGCGGGAACAAGTCCAGCCCCGTCAGCCGCTCCACGCTGTCCACCGTCACCTCGAAATCCCCGTATTTCTTGCCGCTGAGCAACCTGTCGTCATTCGGCATTACATAGGCCACCCCTTCGAAATCGTCCGCCCTGCGCAACGCCACCGCCTTGTAGAACAGGCGCGGCACCGCCACCCCGTCGCCGATCGCCGGCATCGGGTCATCCAGCAAAGCACCGACCACGATATACAGCGTATCGTAATCCGCCGTCAGCCCCCTCAATTTCTCCTCCAGCGTTTTCCACGCCCCGCGATTCAGTTTCGGCAACTGCGGGGCCATATTGGAGTAGAGGAAAGTCGCCCGGTTGGCTGTTTCCGAACACTTCCGGTCGGCCGAAGGCAGCAAGTGCCCCCGGTCATAGCCGCTCCCCTTGTAATCCGAGTCGGTAGCAGACGGCCAGTCGTATATCTCCAGCCGCGGGTCGGGCCGGAATGCGTCGCTGCGGTCGGCATCGCCCGTCACATCACTGCGTGTCAGTTTATAAGCCACCCAACGCGAAACTTTGCAGGAAGGCTTATACAAAAAGGTGTAGCGGCCCTCCTCGTTATACAACGCCGTATCCCGCTGCCCCAGGGCGGGCAGTTCGAGGCCACCCGGCACGGACGGTTTTTCGGTGACCGGCGGCACGACGGGAGGCCGTTCCGGCTCGGCAGGCACCATCCTGTGCGAGCAGGCGATGGCTGCTGCGGCCAGCGCCAGCCAGAACAGCACCCATATCCATACCCGGCGGGGCACCTTGCCCGACCCGGCTTTCCGTCTCCTTTTTTTCATTGTCGCCAATCTGCGGTTTTAGACATGAGGCGCCCCGACAATGCGGGCAAGCCCGTTTGTTCCCGGCTTTCCTTTCATTATCTTTGCAAAGATATGAGAAAAAAGCCTACCCTGACTTTCGGCGACGCGCTCAAGCGCAACCGGGCGACTGCTTTCGGCGCGATGGTGAAGCCCGTCGGCGCCACCTGCAACCTCGACTGCACGTACTGCTACTACCTCGACAAGGAGCTGCAAGCCCCGAAGGCCAAGCCGTCGGACGTGATGAGCGATGAGCTGTTGGAGGAGTTTATCCAGCAGTACATCCAGGGCAACCGGGTGCCGGTGGTGTCGTTCTGCTGGCACGGCGGCGAGCCGCTGCTGGCCGGACTGGATTTTTTCCGCAAAGCGATGGCCCTGCAAGAGAAATACAAGGGCGACAAGCAGATCGAAAACTCGTTGCAGACCAACGGGACGCTGATCACGGCGGAGTGGGCGCAGTTTTTTGCGGAGCACAACTTTCTGGTGGGGGTTTCGATCGACGGGCCTGCCGAAGTGCACAACGCCAACCGGCTGAACCGGGGCGGACAGCCGACGTTCGATAAAGTGATGCGGGGCATCGAATTATTGGCCCAGAACGGAGCCGAGTTCAACACCCTCTCGGCGGTCAGTGCGGCGGGCGAGGGCAAGGGACGCGAGATCTACCGCTTTATGAAAAGCATCGGCAGCCGCTTCATGCAGTTCCTGCCGGTGGTGGAGCATGTGAAACGGGTCGAGGGGTGGCCGCGCGAGGTGATCGTCAGCCCGGACGACCCGGAGTCGCACCGGGCGGAGTGGTCGATCTCGCCGGAGGCCTACGGGCGGTTCCTGAACGACATTTTCGACGAATGGGTGACGGGCGACGTGGGAACCTATTTCGTGCAGATGTTCGACGCGACGCTGGCCGGATGGTGCGGGGTACGGCCGGGACTGTGTGCCTTCTGCGAAACCTGCGGGGACGCGCTGGTGGTGGAGCACAACGGGGACGTCTATTCGTGCGACCACTTCGTTTACCCGGAATACAAACTCGGCAATATCGCCACAGACCACCTGCGGTCGATGTTCGAAAGCCCGGAACAGTTCCGGTTCGGGCTGAACAAGCGGAACACGCTGCCGACGGAGTGCGCGCGGTGCGGCTATGTGCACCTGTGCCACGGCGAGTGCCCGAAGCACCGTTTCACGCCGTCGAAAAACGGTTCCGGCGAGCGTATCAATACGCTGTGCGAAGGGTTGACGGCGTTCTACAAACATTCGGAACCTTATATGCTGAAGATGCGGGAGCTGCTGGAACAGGGGCAGCCGGCGGCGCTGGTGATCCCTTGGGCGCGGCAGCGGATGGGGCTGTTCTAAATAACAAATAACGGCAAGAAAACGGGTAGGGCGGACATGGAATCATGTCCGCCCTACCCTGTTATAATCTGTAAATTTCACCCCCCGGCCGCCCGGTTTGCGGTGCCCGGCATCCGATTAACCGTCCGTTTAATCGTAATTCTTTCATACAAAGTTAATAACAAATTCATTTATGCCTATAATTCTGCCGAAAAATATTATTACACTGACAGATATAATATCTAATTTGCCGACCATTTCCGAGCTGTTTTGCGGTACGCTTACCCTTACGATTAAACGAACGGTTATTCGAACACTGACATTATTGTAAATGATTGATATCATTGCAATTATACTACATCTCAAACATGGGTCGAACTATGATACGGGGTTATTTCAGGCTGGAGCCTGAGAAAAACAATGCGCAGGAGAAGATATCGGCGCTGATCGACGCCGGGGCCAGCAGCGGGAATATATTCTTCGAAGCGGTGGGTTCCAAGGAGCTGAACCGACTGCTGGGCACGCTCCGCAAAGGGGATACGGTCGTGGTGTCGCAGGTGTCGGATATATGCCGCAGCAAAACGGAATTGGCCGCGCTGATCGAAAAGCTTGAGAATAAGGGGGCCGCCCTCCGTTCGTTGGACGAGCCCTGGCTCGACTTCAACACCCACACGCCGGAAAAGGGCGCCGAGCCTGCCGCACCGGCAGTCAAATCTTCCCGGACGAAACCCGGAGACCCCAAATCGGCCGGGCGGCCCAAGGGGCCGCGGCGCGAAATCATGCAAAAACTGGGCTTCGCTTTCCGCATGTATCACACGGACAGCGACCTGTCGGTCAGCGAGATCTGCAAAACGGTGCGGCTGAACGAACGTACCTTTTACCGCCACCTCGAAAGGCAGGGGGTGCAGGTGATCCGGCGGCCCAAGGGACGCAAGCCCAAGGCCGGGGGACAGAAAGCGTAATCCATATGTCCGAACCGGAATGGTTCACCTACGAGATAAAGAGGGCGGCCCGCCGAAAGACGGGCCGCCCTTTTCGATATCCTCTGCCGCAAACTATACCAAAGCCGCCAACTGCTCCTCCAGCGCCTTGATCTTCGCCTCGGCATCGGCCTGTTTGGCCCGTTCGTTGGCGATCACCTGCTCCGGCGCATTCCGGACGAACCTCTCGTTCGAGAGTTTCTTTTCCACGCTCGCCAGGAACCCGCGGGCATAGTCCAGCTCCTTGGCCAGCCGTTCGCGTTCGGCCGCAGCATCCACCTGAACCAGCCCCGCCAGCGGAATAAAGTACTCCGTGGTCTTCACGATGAACGACGCCGCTCCGACGGGCTTGTCAGCCCCAGCCGCCAGCGGCGTGACCGCCGACAGGTTCCCCATCTTGACGATCACCGATTCGAACTCTGCCGGGTAATTCCCGTCTTCGGCACAGACCAGCTCCAACGGCTCTTTCTGCGCGATATTCTTGGCTTTGCGCACGTTGCGGATACCGCCGACCACCTCTTTCACCAGCTCGAAACGCTCCACACACGCCGTCTGAGCCGACGTCACCTTATTCGGCGCATACTGCGTCACCATAATGGACTCGCCGTCTTTCCGTTCGGCGATGTAGTGCCAGATCTCCTCCGTAATGAACGGCATGTACGGATGCAACTGCTGCAAAAGTTGTTCGAAGAACCCGATGGTTGCCGCATAGGTGGCCTTATCCATCTGTGCCCCGTACGCCGGCTTCACCATTTCGAGGTACCACCCCGAGAAATCCTCCCAGAACAGGCGGTACAGCGTCATCAGCGCGTCCGATATGCGGAACGCCGCGAAATGCTCGTCGATCTCCGCGATGGTTCCGGCCAGTTTCGCCCCGAACCACTCGACCGCCATTTTGGCAGCCTCCGGTTGTGCCGGGCCCGCGTTCGTTTCAGAAGCGGAGGTATCCCACATCTTGATCAGCCGGAACGAGTTCCAGATCTTGTTCCCGAAATTACGCCCCTGTTCGATCAGCGACTCATCCCAGATGATGTCGTTCCCCGCCGAAGAGCACAGCATCATCGCCACGCGCACGCTGTCCGCCCCGTACTTGGCGATCAAGTCCAGCGGGTCGGGCGAGTTGCCCAGCGACTTGCTCATCTTGCGACGCAGCTTGTCGCGCACGATCCCCGTCAGGTAAACGTTGCTGAACGGCCGCTCGCCCTGATATTCGTACCCCGCCATAATCATCCGCGCCACCCAGAAGAACAGGATCTCCGGAGCCGTCACCAGATCGTTGGTCGGGTAATAGTATTTAATTTCCTCGTTGTCCGGATCGAGCACCCCGTTGAAGACCGACATCGGCCACAGCCACGAGCTGAACCAGGTGTCCAGCACGTCCGGATCCTGCGTCAGGTCTGCTTCCGTCAGGCCGTCCCGCCCGGTTTTGGTACGGGCAAGCTCCACCGCTTCGCTCAAAGTTTCGGCCACGACATACCCTCCCCCCATATTCTGCGGAATATAGTAGGCCGGGATCTGCTGCCCCCACCACAACTGGCGGCTCACGCACCAGTCCTTCACGTTCTCCATCCAGTAGCGGTAGGTGTTCTTGAACTTGGCCGGCACCAACTTAATAATATCTTCCAGAACAGCTTTCAGTGCAGGTCGCGCCAAGCCGTCCATCTTCAGGAACCACTGCATCGAGAGCTTCGGCTCGATCACCGCCCCGCTGCGCTCCGAAGTCCCCACCTTATTGGTGTAGTCCTCCACCTTTTCGAGCAGCCCCGCCGTTTCGAGATCCTTTACAATCTGCTCCCGCACCGCAAAACGATCCATCCCGATATACAGCCCCCCCGCTTCGCTGATGGTGCCGTTGTCGTTGAAAATGTCGATGCTCGGCAGGCCGTGCTTCTCGCCCAGCATATAGTCGTTCACATCATGCGCCGGCGTCACTTTCAGGCACCCCGTACCGAACTCGATGTCCACATAGTCGTCCTCGATCACCGGCACCGAACGCCCCACCAGCGGCACGATCACCCGCTTACCCTTGAGCCACGCGTTCTTCGGGTCGTTCGGGTTGATGCACATCGCCGTGTCGCCCATAATGGTCTCCGGCCGCGTGGTAGCCACGACAGCATATCGTCCCTCGGGATCGCCCTCAACTTTGTAACGCAGGTAGTAGAGCTTCCCGTGCTCCTCCTTGTAGATCACCTCCTCGTCCGAGATCGCCGTCAGCGCCGCCGGATCCCAGTTGACCATCCGCACGCCGCGGTATATCTTACCCTTATTATACAGGTCGACAAAGACATGGATCACCGCCGCGCTCAGCTCCGGGTCCATGGTGAACCTGGTCCGCGCCCAGTCGCACGAAGCCCCCAGCTTCTTGAGCTGTTCGAGGATGATCCCGCCGTGCTTCTCTTTCCACTCCCACGCATGTTTGAGGAACTCCTCGCGCGTGAGGTCGGACTTTTGGATCCCCTCCGCGGCCAGCTTCTGCACCACCTTGGCCTCGGTGGCAATCGAGGCGTGGTCGGTGCCCGGCACCCAGCAGGCATTTTTGCCCTGCATCCGCGCCCGGCGCACCAATACGTCCTGAATGGTGTTGTTCAGCATATGGCCCATGTGCAGCACCCCCGTCACGTTGGGCGGCGGGATCACGATCGTGTAAGGCTCGCGGCTGTCCGGCTCGGAATGGAAAAATCCGTTGTCCAGCCAGTACTGGTACCATTTGTCCTCCTTCTCGGCAGGATCGTATTTGGCAGGTATCTCTGTCATTTTGTCCGGTTTTATAAACGATTCCCCCTTTTGCATGCTTTTTGCAAAAAGTTTACGGAATGCAAAATTACAAAACTGTTTCCGATTAACCACACAAAAGACGGAGAATGGGAAATAACAGACGCCCGTTCGCCGTTTTTTTAGTACTTTTGCGGTTTGTGCCTTGCTCCGGCACATTCCGGTAACCAACGAAGCAAGGAGAGAATATGAGCAATAAAAAAGATAGTAAACTGTTCGACCAGCTCTCCGGCATATCAGATATGCTGGACGGCAAAAGCCAGGTCATACCCATCATTTCGCCGGACGACGACGAGACCCCCCACGGGGCGTCGCTGCCCGACACGCTGCCCATCCTGACGCTGCGCAGCTCGGTGCTCTTTCCGGGCGCCATCACGCCGATTACGGTGGGACGCGAAAAGTCGATGAAACTGGTCAAAGAGGTGGACCAGAACGGGGGCATGCTCGGCGCACTGCTCCAGAAAGAGGCGGAAGTCGAAAACCCGGGGCCGGAGGACCTCTATTCGGTCGGTACCGCCGCACGCATACTCAAAGTACTGGAGATGCCGAACGGCAACCTGACGGTGATCCTGCACGGGGTCGAGAAATTCGAGATCCGGGAGTTCGTCAGCTCCGACCCGTTCTTCAAGGCCAACGTGCGGCCGCTGAAAGACCTGACGCCCGATAAGGCGAACATCGAACTGGACGCCCTGATTGAATCGGTCAAGGAGATCGCCCTGAAGATCATCGGCCTGTCGTCGAACATCCCGCAGGAGGCCACTTTCGCGATCAAGAACATCGACAGCCGGCGCGGGGTGATCAACTTCATCAGCTCCAACATCGACCTGCCGGACACCGACCGTCAGGCCCTGCTGGAGGCGCCGGGACTGGTGGCCCGGGCCCGCAAGCTGTTGGAGATCCTGGTGCGCGAGCTGCAACTCATCGAGCTGAAGAACGAGATCCAGAGCAAAGTCAAGGAGGACATCGACCAACAGCAGCGGGAATATTTCCTGCAACAGCAGATGCGCACCATCCAGGACGAGCTGGGCGGCAATCCGTCCGAGCGCGAGTTGGACGAGCTGCGCGAGAAGGCCGAAACCAAAAAATGGAGCGAGCCGATCAAGGAGCTTTTCTATAAAGAGCTGGGCAAGCTCGACCGGATGAACCCGGCCGTGGCGGAGTTCTCGGTGCAGATGAACTACCTGCAACTGATGCTCGAACTGCCGTGGGACGAGACGACCAAGGACAACCTCGACCTGAAACGGGCCAAACGGCACCTGGACGCCGACCATTTCGGGCTGGACGACGTGAAAGAGCGTATCCTGGAGCACCTGGCCGTACTGAAACTGAAAGGCGACCTCAAATCGCCGATCCTGTGCCTGTACGGGCCTCCGGGGGTCGGCAAGACTTCGCTGGGCAAGAGCGTGGCGGCTTCGCTGAAGCGCAAATTCGGACGTATCTCTTTAGGGGGGATGCATGATGAGGCGGAAATTCGCGGGCACAGGCGTACCTATATCGGGGCGATGCCGGGCCGGATCATCCAGACGATCCGGCGCGCCGGATCATCGAACCCGGTCATCATCCTCGACGAGATCGACAAGGTGGGCCAGTCGAACCACGGCGACCCGGCGTCGGCGCTGCTCGAAGTGCTCGACCCGGAGCAGAACAGCACGTTCCACGACAACTACCTCGATACGGAGTACGACCTCTCGAAGGTGCTTTTCATCGCTACGGCCAACAACGTGGGGAACATCTCCCCGGCGCTGCGCGACCGGATGGAGATGATAGGCGTGAGCGGCTACCTGCTCGAAGAGAAGGTCGAAATCGTCAAGCGGCACCTGCTGCCGAAACAACTGGAGGCGCACGGCGTTCCGGCCGACAAGCTCAAACTGAGCAAGAAGTCAATCGAGAAGATCATTTCGGAGTACACCCGCGAATCGGGGGTACGCACCTTGGACAAACTGATCGCCAAGATCGTCCGCTACCGGGCCAAAGAGATCGGCATGGAAGATACTTTCGAGGTGGAGATTACGCCGGCCATGATCGAGAAGATCCTCGGGGTGCCGCGCTACCTCAACGACATGTACGAAGGCAACGAACACATCGGCGTGGTGACGGGGCTGGCCTGGACCGAGGTCGGCGGGGACATCCTCTACATCGAGTCGTCGCTCAACAAGGGCAAGGGGAACCTAATCATTACGGGGAACCTCGGCGACGTGATGAAAGAGTCGGCGTCGATTGCCTTAGGCTGGGTACGCGCGCATGCCGACCAGCTGGGGATCGACAGCACGGTGTTCGAGGAGAACGACATCCATATCCACGTGCCGGAGGGGGCTATTCCGAAGGACGGCCCTTCGGCCGGGATCACGATGGTGACGGCGCTGGCCTCGGTGTTTACCGGGCGGAAGGTGCAGGCGCGATACGCCATGACGGGCGAAACCACGCTGCGCGGCAAGGTACTGCCGGTGGGGGGCGTGAAGGAGAAGATTCTGGCCGCCAAGCGGGCCGGAATCACGGACATCATCCTGAGCGCCGAGAACCGCAAGGACATCGAAGATATCAAGGCGGACTACGTCAAGGGGCTGAATTTCCACTATGTCAGCACCCTGGAGGATGTGCTGAAACTGGCGCTGGTGTAACCGCATCGGAAGACATCTATGGAAAAGACCGGGGGTTGCTTTTATTCAAAGCAACCCCCGGTTCTATTATAACCAACCTGCGGGTACCGGAGTTATCCAGTCAAAATCCGGGAAGCCCAAAAAAGGCTTCAACTTGATCGGTTTCGCTACGGTGAACCACTCACAGGTGGTCGGAGCGTTGCCCTGCAACGGATCCTCGCCAGCGGCAGTCCTTAAAACGACACTGTGGGCCGGATCCAATCCCAAAACCGGTTTTTTATCCTTGTCATCACAGACCACCCAAGCATGCCCCGGAGAGAGCATGACCCGTGAGGGGATGCCGAATTCAGCCAGCAATATGTGCAACATGATGGATCGCTCACGGCATTTCGCGGCTTGGGTCGTGGCCATCATTTCGCCCAACTCGCAGGAAGAATTCGACCACGCCTGCCCCCACCGGGTGTCCATCGCCGCGTCGGCAACGGGCATCCGGCCCACATACGCGTTCAACAAATAAACATAGAGCGCTCCCCATTCCTGGATTTTCTGCATATCCAGACCTTCAGGCATCGGAGCATGCTTACGGGCGAGCTCAAAGGCTTTCTGGGCATACGCGTCCAGTTTGGGATTTCCAAAATCGATGAGCAGAGTTTTACGTTGGCCGGTCTGGTAGGCAACGACCAAAGGCTGCCCGGCTACCGGCTTCACGTCTACGTCGATGATACCCTCTATCAGTTGCGACGATTGGCAAAGGATCTCAATATTATTCATACTGGTTATCTTTTAGTTTCCTACTCTGTCGGGGGCTTTTCGGAATCCGCCCGCAGCCCCCGAAAGGCCTGCACCCGTGAAGATAGGGCCACCGCACACCCTCCGGCAACTCTGGTTTCCGAACGGCAAAATGCTACCGACAGACAATATCCGCAGGTTTGCAGGCGGTCGGGTAAAGGCCATAAAAATCCCCTGCCGGAAAACACGTTCCGACAGGGGAAAAACAGATAACGGGAAGAACGGACCGCCGTCACTCCATCTTCTCGATGGTCAGCCCAGGCAGCGACTGCATGAACTGGAACAGATGGGTGTCGTCGGCATAGTTCCGGGTCTTGACCACCATCGTCACCCGGAAAAGCTCGCCGTCCCCGACTGCTTCGTGCGAGGCTTCATAGCTGACCAGGTTATACCCCTTCTCGTGTATCTGGGCCAGCACTTTGGTCAGGTTCTCGTCATCGGAGGTGGAGAAGATCAATAAGGAGGTATGAATGCCCACGCTTTTAAAGATCAGGGTGGACAGCTCCAACCCCGCCAGCGTCAGGAGCATCGCGGCGATGCCGACCCAGTACATCCCGCCGCCGATGGCCAGCCCGATCCCGGCCGTGGCCCACAGCCCGGAGGCGGTGGTCAGCCCCCGCA
>JAJBVQ010000202.1 GCA_020859745.1 Rikenellaceae bacterium | reverse complement strand
ATAATTAACCGTTCGTTTAATTATTATGTTTACTGCTACAAATGTACGTATTATCTTTTAATATCTGTCACAATATGAAAATTTTATTCAGTATCAATGCTTTCGGCATCCTAATTTCCTTCTTCCAGTGATCTCTGACACTATATTTAATGACAGTAAATTATGCCTTATCATTAAACGAACGGTTTTTTGGACACTTCCTGTGTGTAATATGTTGTGAATCTGTTTGTTGTGGCGATCTGGCGGAAAGGAGGAAAAATATGGCAAAACATTATCTGGCGGTTATTGCCGCATTGGTGACATTAATCGGGTGCAGCAAGGAACCATCGGGCGAGATCGGGCCTGAAGGCGCGTGTACCGTGCGTTTTCGAGGTGCGGGACGGTCGGAGGCGATTCCGGTCGCCTCTAAGGCTACCGTTCCGGTTCCGCAGGGTGTGACTGTCGGTGTGCTGGCCTATCAGCATGCAGGCGGTGCCGCGGATGTTACGCAAGACGTTTTCCGGGAGTGGAAAACCTATGTTACGGGTGCAGGCGGAATACTGACACCCGGGCTGGCGGACGACGCGGGAAATTCTGTGGCCGGTGATGCCGCGGCGATGGAGCTGTCCAACGGCACTTATGATTTCTATGCCTACAGCCCGGCGCTGAAGCTGGAGAGCGACCATTATACGATCAAGGGGATCGGGCATTACACCGATTTTATGGGCGCGGCGGTTCCGGCCCGGACGGTGAGCCGTTCGGCGGCGGATGTCGACCTGCTTTTCGAACACAAGTGCAGCAAAATCCGTTTTAATGTCAAGACTATCGGTGGGATGGACAACAGTTCGCTGGAGGCGGAGAAGGTCATATTGAATAAGATGGCCGTGAGCCCGGCGGCGGATTTTACGGTCGGCGGCGACATCGTCCCGACGGTGGGTGCGGATGCGGACGCCTGCACGCTGGAACAGGTGGAACCGGCGGCCGACAATAAAAGTACGTCCGTGTGGGGTATTTTGCTGCCCAAGAGCGGCGGGGCGTTCGACGGCAAATTCTTTTTGACGATCGAGGGTAAACGGTATATGTTGCAGGCCCGCGACATCCCGGCGATGAGTTTCCTCAAGTCCACGCAGTATATTTTCACCGCGTTGGTGCGGGAGGGCAGTGTGAGCCTGGTGCTGAACGTGGCTTCGTGGGATGCTGTTTCGGGGAGTGTCGATGCGGGCGAGGGTGATGGAACCGGGACCGATTCGTGGGGCGGCGGTAGCGGCGAAACCGGCGGTCAGGCGGGGACGAACCACGGTATCGAGGTCGGCCGGTGGGACGATGTCGATTGGAGCGGGGGTATGGGCGGCAACCCGGACGCGGTGACGGGTGCGGTCGAGGTCGGCTCGTGGACTCCGGTGCGGGTTCTGGTGGATGCGGGGGGCAATCATGTGGCGGACGTAGATACGTGGGTTCGCAACGAACTGGCAGCGCAGGCGGGTGCCAATCACGGCGGCGGCGTGGGCGGTTGGGACGAGAATGGGTTCGAGGCGGGGATAGGCATGGTGCCGGTTGCCGCGAACTGCGGGATGACGCTTCCGGGTTCGAACGTGGTTTTCGATGTCGGCGACCGCGTTACGAAGGCCGCCGCCGCAGGCTTAAACCTCGGCTGGACCAAAGGGACCGACTATACGCCGTTGGTGATTTGGCAGGATGTCCCCGGATTGGTGACGAAGGTCGATTACAATAAGGCCAAGGGATATGTGACCGTAATGACGGATGCCGCCGCGGGCGCCAAAGGCGGTAATGCCGTCGTGGGGTTGTTTCCCAAGAGCAACCCTGCTGCCGGAAACTGCATATGGAGCTGGCACGTGTGGGTGACGGATTATTCCCCCAACGAAGCGGGGTCGGCAGTACGGGCTGCGAACACCGCCTATGCCGTCACGGGTGGGCAGGTACACACCTATGGTACCGAGTTCCAGATAGCGAATGGAAAGAACAAAGTGATCATGGATCGGAATCTGGGCGCAACGAAGGCATATTATAGGGTTCCGACGTCAAGTGACCTGTCCACAGCCGACTTAAGTTTCGGCATGTCCTACCAGTGGGGGCGCAAAGACCCGTTCCTGCGAGTTCAGGGCTCTACGATCGGTGTTTCAAGTCCGACCGGGACAGCCATCCCGATTTACGGGCCGACAGGCCTTAAACTGGATGATGAGACCAGCGGCGCAACCGGCAGCGGCTTGCGGAAGGTGAATATTACCGATGTGATCGGCAGCGGGGCCAATACGTTGGCCTATGCAGTCAAGAACCCGCTGACCTTTATTTACAACGCCGGCAGCTTGGGTGACTGGTATACGGTTTCCGGTACGCAGAATAACGGACTGTGGGGCGACGAGGCTCCGAAAAGCGTGTATGACCCCTGTCCGAACGGGTGGAGGGTCGCGCCGAGCGGTACGTGGGACGATTTTACGCGGGACGTGACCACGCCCTCAAACGGGACTTTCCCCTACTATATGAATGGTACGATCAACGAGAACGCGAAACAATATTATGCCACCAACGGGCGGTATTATGTGCCTTCCAACGGGACAGTCCGTGCGTGGTATCCCGCTCCGGGTTTCCGCGACGCAGGCAGCTATGGCAAATTGGGCAGTCTGGTGAATGTCGGCCACAGCGGGTACAGCTGGTCGTCGGCGGTCGGTGATTCCGACGGTGTGTTCCTGGACTTCTACACCGTCGGCCTCATTCCCCGCAACACGGCCAACCGCGCTTTCGGTCTTCAGGTGCGGTGTATTCAGGAATAATATGGCAGCAATTAAATCATCGAGATGAAAAAGATAAGATTTCTAATAGTGGCATGGGCCGCCGGGGCGGTCGCCGTGTCGTGCAGCAAAACGGACTTGCGTCCGGTGCCGGCGCCCGGAGGGGAGAACGATACCCCGGTGACGGTTTCGCTCAGTTCCGTTTCCCCGTCGGTATCAGCTTCGGCAATCGGCGATCCCAATCCCGCCGTCAAAGCGGTGCAGCCGCTGGACGAAGGAACGGAAGATGCCGAGATTCACGACCTGTGGGCCATCCAGTACGACGAAAACGGCAAGCTGGTCGGCACGCCGTACTACACTTCCCAAATACCTGCGGGCGTTTCGGGTACGGGTGGGGTAGACTACACATACAGCGGACTGAGCGTGCGGCTGACCGGCAGCGGCGGCAAGAGCCATACCGTTTACCTGATCGCCAACACCGGTTCCGCGAGTCGGTTCAGCGTCGATAACGACGTGCCCACTGAGGCCGATCTCAACGCCATTATGGAGCGTATCCCCGAAGGATCGGAGCTGGCCCCGGACGCGGCGGGCGGTATCCTGATGCTCGGCGTTTACGAAGGCCCGGTCAGTTCGTCAGCGGCGATGTCCGTACGGATGCAGCGGCTGGCCGCTAAAGTCGTACTCCGATTGAAGAGTTCCCTGAGCGGCTTTACTGTCACGGACGTACAGTTGAAGAATGTGGCTTCGGGGCTGTATTATTGTCCGGAACCCGCTTTGGGGACGGACTTCCCGGCCCTCGACGCGACGGCGGGGAGCGGGAGCCATATCGACTATCCGGCCGAAGACCTGGCCCAGGCGGTGCCGGACGGGGATTACAAGACGTTTACGTGGTATGTGCCGGAGAACCTGCGCAAAGCGACCGCTGCGGTTCCGGCCGCCGGTGACCGCACGCCGGACAAGACCGACGGCAAAGCCACCTGCATCGAGGTCACGGGGGTATTGCGCGAGGGGGAGAACTGTCGCAAGGGAACCCTGCGGATCCTCCTGGGCGACCTCGGTGCCGATGGCAAGGCATTCGATAATTTCGACGTGCGGCGGAATACGGTCTATACCGTGACGGCGGATATCAAGGGGCTGAACGAGGGGGATTACCGTTTGACGGTGGAAAGTTTCGATATGAGCAACTGCGGGATGTTGAGCCCGAACGGGACGGACAGTGTGACGTTCGACATCCGCAAGCTGACCAAGGGCTGGCAGACCACGATGCCCGCCTTGGGAGAGAATGCCGACCTGCGGGCCGAGCTGCTCTGGACGGATAACGCCGCCCTGGCAACGCAGCTGGAGATACGTTTGGATAAAGTCAACGGGCTGTTGACCCTCAAGTCTGCGGGTGCTGCCGAGGGCAATGCGGTGGTAGCCTTGTACAATTCAAAAACCGCAGGCAGCGGCGAGGTGCTGTGGAGCTGGCACGCATGGGTCACGGGCTATAAACCGAGTGAGGCGGGGGTGGCGGCCCGTTCGGCTAATACGGCCTATTCGGTGACTGGCGGTCAGGTGCATACCTACGGGACGGAATTCCAAAAAGCCAACGGTACTTCACGGGTGATTATGGACAGGAATCTGGGAGCGACCAAAACATACAACGGTGGCGTTCCCCAAACCGGAGACAATACGGTCGACCAAGCGGACGGGCTGTTCTACCAGTGGGGTCGCAAAGATCCGTTCCCGCGTGTGCTTGGCAGTTCTGTAACGGCAACCGGCAATACTTCTACCGGTACGATGATTCCGATCTACGGGTCGGGGGGGACGGTATTGGACGCACCGAGCAGCAATCTGTCGGCTACCGGTTTTCGAAAGATGAATATCGCGGATGTTATTAATGGAAGTCCCAATACGTTGGCACTTGCGGTGAAAACCCCTTTACTGTTCATCTACAATCCCGACTTGAGCCGATCGTGCGATTGGTATGCCGAAGTCAGAGAGAATCAAAATGACGGGTTATGGGGTGACGGAGCTTCTAAAAGTCCGTATGATCCGTGTCCGAAAGGATGGCGTGTGCCGCCGTTCGGAACCTGGAGCGACTTTGTGCGGGATGCTGTGAACCCGCAAACCGGAACTTTTCCATACTATGAGGAGGGAAATGTGGTCGAGGGTGGCACAGGGGTGTATGCCACGAATGGTCGGCTTTACATGGGAGGAGGAGCCCCGTTGGCCTGGTATCCGGCAACAGGTTTCTGCGGCCGGATAGATGGCGAGCTGACCGGCGGCGGTAGGGAAGGTTATTGCTGGTCAACCATGCCTAATACTGTGAATGGAGCACAGATGTACTATACTCAGTACACCTTGAATCCTATTAACAATGGGCGTCGCGGCCACGGTAATTCGGTCCGTTGCGTCCAGTATGTCGAATAACAGAAGATTATGAAATCATTCCTTATATCAACGGTACTGGCTATCGGGATGATGGCCGTATCGTGCAGCAAATCGGACTTGCAGCCCTCCCCGGGGCCTGTCCGCAACGACACGCCCGTGCAGGTCAGCCTGACCGCTGCGCCGCTGGATGTGCCTTTCACGGCCACCACGCTGGCCTCCAAAACGGCGAGCGGAGCTTCCCGGCAGGACGCTATGACCATTGAGTATGGCGATGCCGCTACCAAGTCCGCGACCGCGCTGACCTCGGATGGGGAGCAGAAAGTCCATGACCTGTGGGTGATCCAGTTCGACAAGGCCAGCGGCGCTTTGGTGGGAGAACCCTACTATGCCCCCGCCGGGCAGATCGGCCAGAACGGCACGGCGGTGAGCTTCGAAGCCCGCCTGACCTCGGCAGCTACTCCGCAAAAGGTCTATTTCGTGGCCAATACCCATTCGCCGAGCGTCTTCCATACCGGTAATTGCGGCACCGTCGCCGATTTGGAGCGGGTGTGCCGGCAGCTGACCGAGGAGTACAAACCTACGGCGGCAGGCGGGCTGCCGATGCTGGCCGTGCAGGATTATCCCTCCATCGCTTCGGGAACGCCCCTCACCGGGGCCACGCTCCGCAGGCTGGTGGCCAAGGTCGTGCTCCGCTGCCGCGTGTCACCCGACTTTGCGGGCTTCACCCTGGCCGGCGTGCGTTTGCGGAACGTGCCTACGGCGATTTGGTACGCCACGGAAAAGAGCGGGGTCGATTTTCCGGCTAAAGTCACTACCTACGGCAGCGAAAGCCATTTCGACTATCCGGCGGAGGACTTCTCCAAGGCGGTCGAACAGGGGGGGTACAAGACGCTTACCTGGTATGTCCCGGAAAACCTGCGCAAGGCCATGACAGCGGTCAGCGCGGAGCGGGACCGCACGCCGGAAAAGACCGACGGTATGGCCACCTATATCGAGATTTGGGGCGATTTCAAAAGCCCCGTCAAGTGCGAGCGGCTGACCTACCGGCTCCTGCTGGGCGACGTGCAGAATAACGTGAACGACTATAACGTCCGGCGGAACTATGTCTATACGGCGACCGTGACCCTGGAGGGACGGAATGTCGATGACAACCGGGTGACAGTCGAAAGTTTCGATATGAACAATTCGGCGATGCTACTTCCCGCCGCAACGGCCGGCGTGGCGCGTGACAGCGTGACCTTCGACATCCGGAAGCTGACCAACGGATGGCAGACCACGATGCCCGCGCTGGGAAACGGCGCGGCCTTGCGCGCCGAGATCCTTTGGACGGACAATGCCAGCCTCGCCACGCAGTTGAGTGTCGGGTTGGATAAAGTGAACGGCCTGCTGAAGGTGAAATCGACCGGGACGGCGGTCGGGAATGCCGTGGTGGCGCTGTATAACAACGCCACCGGCGGCGGAGAGATCCTCTGGAGCTGGCATATCTGGGTCAGCGGCTACCGCCCGGAGGGAAGCCGGTCTTACGGCCTGGGCGCGAACTCCAGGGCGGATGTGACGGGCGGACAGGTGCATACTTACGGGGCGACCTATATGTCCAAGAACTCCGGCAAGGTGATTATGGACAGGAACCTGGGGGCGACCAAAGCGTACTACAAAGCTCCGGTGGCGGGGGATGCCGCTTCGGCACAGGCGTACGGGCTGCTTTACCAGTGGGGGCGCAAAGACCCGTTCACGGGCGGGACGGAAGGAACGTCGGTCAGGCCGGATGCCGAGACTGCCATCCCTTATTCGATCTACGGGCCTACGGGCGATAAACTGGACGACGAAGTGGTGGATGCCGCGGGGAATGGCATCCGAAGGATAAACATTACCAGCATTATCGGTTCGAGTGCCAATACCTTGGGCTATGCCGTGAAGAATCCGCTGGTATTCATCTACAACAGTGATCTGACGTCAAAGGGAGACTGGTATACTCCCGAGACCGCGAAACAGAATGGCGCATTGTGGGGCGACGGGGGGCAGAAGAGCGCCTTCGACCCGTGTCCGAAGGGTTGGCGTGTGCCGCCGGACGGCACCTGGAACGACTTTACGCGCACAAGTGCTACGGACGGTAACTTCCTGTACTGGGAACAGGGCGTGCAATCCGAAGCGGCGGAGTTCTACCAGACCAACGGACGTTTGTACATCCCCGCGGGCGGATCCCCGATGGCCTGGTATCCTACCTCCGGCTACCGCGACTTCGGCCGGCCGAATGTCGGAGGCAAGTCGAGGTTCGTGGGCAAGGAGGGATTCAGCTGGTCGTCGACCTTTGAAAATGGCTGCGGTATATTCATGGGTTACGCTCCCACGGCGCTGATTATCAAAAGTCCGGACGGGGAAGGCCGCTGCGCCAATGGCCTTGGCGTGCGTTGTATTCAGGAATAAGGGATGATTATGAAAAAAACGATTCTATATACGGTGCTGGCTCTCGGAATGACAGCCGTATCGTGCTCCCGGTCGGGGCTGGAAGGGCCGCGCCAGCCGGGCGAACCCAACAAGACCCCGGTGACAGCGGCGTTTTCGTCGGTCGCAGTTCCTGCGCCGATCACGGCGTACAGCAATGCGCCGGACTCCAAAGCCTCCCTCGACCTGACGGATGGCGGTATCGACGGACAGGTCCACGACCTGTGGGCCGTGCAGTATGACGCGGCCGGAAAGTTGGTGGGGACGCCGTATTACACGGCCGACATTCCTGCCGGAACGCCTGCCGTGGGCGGCAGCGGGCTGGACTACACCTACGACGGGCTGAGCCTGCGGCTCACCTCGTCGGGCGGGGCGGCGCACACCGTCTGTTTCGTGGCCAATACCCACAACGGCAGCCTGTTCACAGTCGATAACGACGTCAGCACGCTGGACAGGCTCCGGGAGACTGTGCTGGGTATCGGGGACGAATACCGGCCCGCTGCGGCTGCGGGTGTGGTGATGATGGGCAGCTACACGGGCGAGGTGGCCTCCGGCACGCCGGTCACCGGCGTGCGGCTGGAGCGGCTGGCGGCCAAAGTGGTATTCAAATACAAAACGAGCCTTCCGGGTTTCACCGTTTCCGGCGTTCAGTTGAAAAACGTACCGGCGGGCTTCCGGTTCGCGGAGGCCGCGGCGGGGAACGTCAACTTCCCGGCGGTGACGGCGGACAGCCATATCGACTATCCGGCGGAGGATCTTGCCAAAGCTGCTCCGGACGGCGATTATAAAAAGATCGTGTGGTATATGCCGGAAAACCTGAGCCGGGCATCGGCTCCCGTCCCGGCGGTGGGCGACCGCACTCCCGACAAGAGCGACGGCCGCCCGGCGTATGTGGAGGTCAGCGGCATCCTGAATGCCGGCGGCCAGTGCCGGAAAGCCGTTTACCGGATCCTGTTGGGCGACCTGGGGAGCGCCGGGACGAGTTTTGCGGATTTCAACGTGAAGCGGAACCATATCTATACCGTCACGCTCGACGTGCAGGGCGTGAACGCGGGAGATAACCGGATCACCGTTGAATCTTTCGATATGAGCAACTGCGGGATGGTTAGCCCGAACGGTTCGGACAGCGTGACGTTCGACATCCGCAAGTGCCTCAACAACGGCTTTACCACCGAACAGGCGTTAAATGCGATGCTGGGCGCGTCGTCTACGCTGACCGCCGATGTGCTGTGGCAGGACGGGAATGTCATCGGCACCTCGGACATTGCACTGGACAAAGTGAACGGTCTGCTGACCGTAAAATCCACCAAGGTTACGGAAGGAAATGCCGTGGTGGCGCTCTATCCGGATGGGAACAAAGCGCAGGGAACGGTTTTGTGGAGCTGGCATATCTGGGTGACGAAATATCGGCCGGACGAAGCGGGGATAGCGACCCGTGCGGCGAACACGGCTTACCCGGTGACTGGCGGACAGGTGCATACCTACGGGACGGAGTTCCAAAAAGAGAACGGTTTGAGTCGGGTCATTATGGACAGGAATCTGGGGGCGACCGCTGCGCTTTATAAACTGGTAACGACCAATGCCGAAAATTACCCTACTTACGGGTTGTTTTACCAGTGGGGCCGCAAAGACCCGTTCCCGAAAGCGCCGGAAGGTGATGTCGTACAGGGTTCGGTCGCGTCGCAACCGACCTATAATTCACAGGGAGAACCGGTTGGGTTTACGGAAAAGGTTCTTGGCCCCGTGACGATAGCGACGGCTGTCAAAAATCCGAAGGTATTCTATTATAACGAAACAGAACCCTATGATTGGAATTCAGTTCCGGATGACGGGTTATGGGGGGATGGTGCCCCGAAAAGCGCATATGATCCTTGTCCGAAAGGGTGGCGTATTGCGCCGATCGGAACGTGGGATGATTTTTCCGTTTTGACGTCTTTCAACTTGGATCCTTCTTGGGTCGAAATGAATGTGGAACTGGCGGGGGGACTCTATGCGGCAGGATCGGTCAATGCGTTTTATCCCGCTGCGGGTCTGCGCCACTGGAGCGGAGCTGCGTTGTATAACGTCGGTTTCAGCGGATTCAGTTCAACTTCGACGGTTCATGGCGATAATATTTATCTCATGGCTTTCGACTGTAACGGAGTGAACCCCAGAAGCGACGGTCACCGTCGCGCCCGCGGCTTCCAGGTTCGGTGCATACAGGAGTAGGCCGGAAAAGAGAATTTGTGTTTCGATAAAGAGAAGAGAGGCGGTGCCGGGGGGCCTGCCGGGATGCAGCGGGGATTTTTCGCCTGTGCTTGTTTTTCCCGCCTTACGCACCCGGAGGGGCCAGAAGGGCCCCGGCATCCGAAACTCTCTCTGAAAGGGGACGGTACCTGCCACGCAGGTGCCGTCTCTTTTTTTACGCCGGATGGCCGGTGCTCCGGTTTGTTTCTTAAATTTGCGTAACGGGAGAAAACGAACTATGCAGATTCTATTCATGGTACTGGCCGTCGCGCTGGCGGCTGTGGCGGTCGCCTTGCTGCTATGGCTCCGGGCGGAACGGGCGGCGGCGCAGGGGCTGGCGGCGGAGAACGATGCTTTGCGAAGAGAGGCGGAACAGGTGCGGCGGCAGCTGGTCGAACGGCAGGCCGCGGCAGACCGCGAGCTGGCCGTGGCGCAGGCCGATGCGGAGAGGCGGCTGGCCGAAGCGCGGGCCGAGATACGCATCTGGTCGGAGCGGTTCGAGTCGCAGACGACCGAGCGGGGGAAACTGGAAAAGCAGTTCACCGATTATTTCCAGAACCTGGCCAACAGCATCTTCGAGGAGAAAAGCCAACGCTTTACCGACACCAACCGCAAGAATATCGGCGACCTCCTGAAACCGCTGGGGGAGAATATCGAACGGTTCCGCCAGCGGATCGAACAGGAGGCGCAGGAGCGCAAGGTGCTGGAGAACGAGATCCGGCGGCTGCACGAAATGAGCAACCAGGTGAGCCGCGAGGCCAACAACCTCGCCTCGGCGCTGCGCGGCAACAGCAAGACGCAGGGCGACTGGGGCGAGATGATCCTCGAAACGCTGCTCGAAAGCTCCGGCTTGCAGAAAGGGATTCATTTCCGGATCCAGGAGGATTTCCGCACCGAGGAGGGTGCCCATGTGCGGCCGGACGTGGTGCTGGTGCTGCCGGACGACAAGCAGATGGTGATCGACTCGAAAGTGTCACTGACGGCTTACGCCAACTACGTCGCGGCGGCGGACGATTCCGACGAGGGAGTGCGCAAGTCCGCTTTGGCGGCGCATGTGGCGTCGGTGCGCAGGCATATCGACGAGCTGGCGGGAAAGAGTTACCAGAAGCTGACGGAGGCGTCGCCCGATTTTGTGATCATGTTCGTGCCGAACGAGCCGGCGTTCCTAACGGCGTTGCAGTGCGACGCGAAGCTGTGGGACGACGCTTACCGCAAAAAGGTGATCCTCAGCAGCCCGACCAACCTGTTCGCGATCCTGAAGATCGTGGACGACCTCTGGCGGCGGGACAGCCAGGATCGCTATGCGCTGGAGATCGCGCGGCAGGGCGGTGCGCTGTACGACAAATTCGTAGGCTTCGCCGAGAATTTCCTGGCCGTGGGCGATGCGCTGGAGCGGACGGATAAGGTTTACCGGACGGCGCTGGGGCAGCTCAAGGAGGGGAACGGCAATCTGGTGCGGCGGGCCGAGTCTTTGCGCAAGCTGGGGGTGAAGGCTTCCAAAAAGATGCCGGCGGCGCTGGCGCCGCTGGACGGGGAGGAGACGGCGATCGCGGAACTGGGAGAGGAGGAGAACGGATAGCGAACGCTTCGGGCCGAAGCCTGCGGAGCGGCTGCAACGCAGTTGCGGGCCTCCGCGGGGGGAGGCTTCGGCCCGCGCGGCTCTGTGGAGCCGCATGATGTGCTTGTTGGGGGCGGCTTCACCCTCTTGCGCCCTAAATATACCATTGAAAATATGATCCTATTCCCGAACTGCAAGATCAACCTCGGCCTGCACATTACGGCGCGGCGGCCTGACGGGTACCACGAGATAGAGACCCTCTTCTATCCCGTGCCGGGGCTGTGCGATGCGGTGGAGATCCTGCCGGATTCCGGCGTCCCCGGTCAGGATATAGTCTTTTCTTCGACCGGGTTGGCTGTGGACTGCCCGGCGGACAAGAACCTGTGCGTCAAGGCGGCGCGGCTGTTACGGGAGGCATTTCCGGAACGTTTTGCCGAAGTGGGAGGGGTGCGGATACACCTGTATAAGCATATTCCGTTCGGGGCCGGGCTGGGAGGCGGTTCAGCCGACGCCACGGCGGTGCTGGCGGGACTTAACGAGGTGCTCTCGCTCGGTCTGGCGACCGAAGAACTTGCGCCCTATGCGGCGCGGTTGGGGAGCGATACCGTTTTCTTCCTCTATAATATCCCTATGCTGGGTACCGGGCGGGGTGAGCGGCTGGAACCGTTCCCCGGCGTCGATCTCAAAGGCTGCTGGCTGTTGCTGGTCAAACCGGACGTAGGGGTTTCGACGGCGGAAGCCTACTCTTCGATAACGCCCCGTGTCCCTTCTGTGCCGCTGGCGGATACCTTACGTTTGCCTGTCGAAAGTTGGCGGGGAGCGCTTGCGAACGATTTCGAGGAGCCGTTGTTCAGGAAATTACCTGTGCTGGGCGAGGTGAAAACGGGGTTGTATCGGCGTGGGGCGGCGTATGCGGCCATGTCGGGATCGGGCTCCACGCTGTTCGGACTCTTCCGCGAGCGGCCGGATACCGGGGGATGGCCTGTGAATTATTTCACACATGCAGAGCGGCTATAAGCGGGAAAATGTTATATTTGCCTGAATCTTTAACCTAAACTACCTATGGCAGTAGATAAGAAAATCCTGGACCTCAAGCAGAGGAAGGAAAAGGTCTACAACGGCGGCGGCATGAAGGCCATCGAAAAGCAGAAGGCGATGGGCAAGATGACGGCGCGCGAGCGTATCATCGCCCTGCTGGATGCGGACTCTTTCTATGAATATGACATCTTCGTGGAACACTCCGGCACGGAGTTCGGCATGCAGAACAAGGAGCTGCCGGGCGACGGGGTGATCATCGGCACGGGCGCCATCTGCGGCAACCCGGTGGCGGTGTTTGCGCAGGACTTCACCGTGGCGGGCGGCTCGCTGGGGCTGAGTCACGCGCGTAAGATCACCAAGATCATGGACTACGCGCTGAATATGCGTATGCCGCTGATCGGGATCAACGACTCGGGCGGGGCGCGTATCCAGGAGGGGGTCACCGCCTTGGCGGGGGATGGC
>JAJBVQ010000039.1 GCA_020859745.1 Rikenellaceae bacterium | reverse complement strand
CGGGCCACGCCGACTATGTGAAGAACATGGTAACGGGTGCCGCTCAGATGGACGGCGCTATCCTCGTGGTTGCCGCTACCGACGGTCCGATGCCCCAGACCAACGAGCACGTGCTGCTGGCCCGCCAGGTGAACGTACCGCGTATCGTTGTGTTCCTGAACAAATGCGACATGGTCGACGACCCGGAAATGCTCGACCTCATTGAGCTGGAAGTCCGCGACCTGCTGAGCAAATACGAATTCGACGGCGATAACGCTCCGATCATCCGCGGTTCCGCACTGGGCGGCCTGAACGGCGAAGCACAGTGGGAAGACAAGATCATGGAACTGATGACCGCTGTGGACGAATACATTCCGATCCCGCCGCGCGAAAACGAAAAACCGTTCCTGATGCCGGTCGAAGACGTGTTCTCGATCACCGGCCGCGGTACCGTGCTGACCGGCCGTATCGAAACCGGCGTCATCCATGTGGGCGACGAGGTTGAGATCGTAGGTCTCGGCGAAAAATCGAAGAAATCGGTTTGTACCGGCGTCGAAATGTTCCGCAAGCTCCTCGACGAAGGGGAAGCAGGGGACAACGTGGGTCTGCTGATGCGCGGTATCGACAAGAAAGAGGTGAAACGCGGTATGGTCGTAGCCAAACCGGGTTCCATCACCCCGCACACCAAATTCAAGGCAGAGGTCTACATCCTGAAGAAGGAAGAAGGCGGCCGCCACACCCCGTTCCACAACAAATACCGTCCGCAGTTCTACCTGCGTACCCTGGACGTAACGGGTGAAGTGGAACTGCCGGCAGGCGTTGAAATGGTAATGCCGGGCGACAACGTCACCATTACCGTGGAACTGATCTACCCGGTGGCTATCAACGTAGGTCTGCGTTTCGCTATCCGCGAAGGCGGCCGTACGGTAGGTGCAGGCCAGATCACCGAAATCATCGCGTAACTCCTTTCCCGGAAGGGATGCTATACACATGAGGCGGTGCATACCGCGCCGCCTCTTTTTTACAGGGGTGTAGTTCAAGGGCAGAATAGCGGTCTCCAAAACCGTTGATGGGAGTTCGAATCTCTCCACCCCTGCCAAACGAAAACAAGCTATGAAAGCTACTTACGTTAAAGAAGCATATAATGAACTGGTCCACAAAGTGACCTGGCCCAGCTGGAGTTCGCTCCAGAACAGCGCGATCGTGGTCATGATCGCTTCCCTGATCCTCGCGCTGATCATCCTGGCCATGGACCTCAGCTTTGAGACCATCATGAAGGGCATATACAGTATCCTTTATTAATTTTCGGGAAGACTATTTCAGCAGAGGCTATGAGCAACGGAGAAAAACCGGTCATGGAATGGTACGTCGTGCGTGCCATCGGCGGTAAGGAAAAAAAGGTCAAAGAGTATCTCGACGCCGAGATCCGCACTTTGCACCTTGAAGACTATATCGCCCAGGTGCTGATTCCTACCGAGAAAGTTTACCAGGTGCGCAACGGTAAGAAAATTACCAAGGAACGCATCTCGTATCCGGGATACGTATTAGTCCAGGCCGCCCTCGTGGGCGAAATACCGCATATCTTGCGCAACGCTCCCAATGTGCTCGGTTTTCTGAGCGACACCAAGGAATCCTCACTGCAGGCTACGCCGTTACGGGCGCAGGAGGTGAGCCGTATCCTGGGTCGTGTGGACGAGCTGGCCACGCAGGAGGAGGAAAACGAAACTCCTTACGTGGAAGGCGAATCCGTGAAAGTGATCGACGGACCTTTTGCTTCCTTCGTCGGCACGATCGAGAAAGTCGACAACGAGCGTAAGAAACTTCAGGTTTCGGTCAAGATATTCGGGCGTAAGACTCCGATGGAACTGAGTTTTATGCAGGTAGAAAAAGAGTAACTAACATTTGTTAACGAGGCATTTTTTGCGGAACTCGTCCTTGATTCGGACAGGGGTCGCAATTCGTGTTTCAAAGGAAAAAAGCTATGGCAAAAGAGGTTGCAGGTTTCATTAAACTGCAAATCAAAGGTGGAGCCGCCAATCCTTCGCCGCCCGTAGGGCCGGCCCTGGGTTCCAAGGGCGTGAACATCATGGAGTTCTGCAAGCAGTTCAATGCTAAAACGCAGGACAAGGCAGGTAAGGTGTTGCCGGTCGTTATCACTGTTTACAGCGATAAATCGTTCGACTTCATCGTAAAACAGCCGCCGGTGGCCGTACAGCTTAAGGAAGCAGCGAAAATCCAGTCCGGTTCCGCAGAACCGAACCGTAAGAAAGTGGCTTCCGTGAGCTGGGAACAGATCGAACAGATCGCCAAGGAGAAGATGGAAGACATGAACTGCTTTACCGTCGAATCCGCCATGCGTATGGTTGCCGGGACGGCACGGAGCATGGGGATCAGCGTAACGGGTGAATTTCCTAACAAATAAGGAGTAAAAGTCAGAACACAATGAAACTTACGAAAAACAGAAAAGCAGTCCTGGCCAAAGTGGAACCCGGAAAGGTTCTCAAAGTTGACGAAGCTGCCGCTCTCCTCAAGGAAATAACCTTCACCAAGTTCGATGCATCCGTCGATATCGACGTACGCTTGGGGGTGGACCCGCGCAAGGCGAACCAGATGGTCCGCGGCGTGGTGACCTTGCCGCATGGGACGGGGAAGACCGTGCGCGTGCTGGTGCTCTGCACCCCGGACAAGGAAGCCGAAGCCACTGCGGCCGGGGCCGACTTCGTCGGACTCGAAGAGTATGTAGAGAAGATCAAAGGCGGGTGGACGGATGTGGATGTGATCATCTGCACCCCGAACGTGATGGCCAAGGTCGGTGCGCTGGGTCGTATCCTCGGGCCGCGCGGCCTGATGCCGAACCCCAAGACCGGCACCGTGACCATGGAAGTCGGCAAAGCCGTCGAAGAGGTCAAAGCGGGTAAGATCGACTTCAAAGTCGATAAATTCGGGATCGTGCACACCTCGATCGGCAAGGTCTCTTTCGATGCCAAACAGATCGAAGAGAACGCCAGAGAGTTCCTGCACACCATCCTGAAACTCAAACCGGCTGCGGCCAAAGGGACCTACGTCAAGAGCATTTACCTCTCTTCCACGATGAGCCCGGGCCTGCAGATCGATCCGAAATCCGTTGACTAATCGACTAACAACAAGACATTGAGATGAGAAAGGAAGAAAAATCCGAAGTAATCAAGAGTTTAGCCGATCAGCTCGGGACCTATACGCACTTTTACCTGGCCGATATTTCGGGCATGAACGCGGAGCAGACCGCTGCCCTGCGCAGAAGCTGCTTCGAAAAGGAGATCAAGCTTATCGTCGTGAAGAACACCTTGCTGGGCAAGGCGTTGGAACAGACCGGCAAGGCGGACGCCGAACTGGTGACCGTTCTGGAAGGCTCGACCTCCATCATGTTCTCGAACACCGGGAACGCGCCGGCAAAACTGATCAAGGCTTTCCGGAAGGAGAAAGGCGGCGAAAAACCGATGCTCAAGGCGGCTTATGTGGACGAATGCGTGTACGTGGGGGAGACCTCGCTGGAAGCGCTGGTCAACATCAAATCGCGCGAAGAGCTTATCGGCGACGTTATCGCACTGCTCCAGTCTCCGGCCAAGAACGTTATCTCGGCGCTGCAAGGCTCTGCGGGCGGCAAGATCGCAGGTCTGGTCAAGACGCTGGAAAACCGGGCGCAGTAGTTCCCTTTTTCGGGGGCATTATGATGCCGCCTGAAGATTACTTTAAACCAAACAACCCGTTTGTAACCCGAAGAAGAGGGGCGCGATCCGATGTAGGTTCGACATGCTGTCCGTGACAGACGCTTAAGCGGAAATTCCGTTCCGACGGATCTCCGGCAGCGTGGGGCAGGGAACCGGAAGGCAGCGGTAAGATCCCTCGGAAGGAGGCAAACAAGCAATTTTAATCACTTTTTTAAACAATAAACCAAGATGGCAGACATCAAAGCACTGGCAGAATCGCTGGTAAACCTGACCGTAAAAGAAGTAAACGAACTGGCTACTATCCTCAAAGACGAGTATGGTATCGAACCGGCAGCTGCGGCTGTTGCCGTTGCCGCTCCGGCAGCAGGTGGCGAAGCAGGCGGTGCCGCTGAGAAAACCTCTTTCGACGTGATCCTCAAATCGGGTGGTCAGGCCAAGCTGCAGGTGGTGAAAGTCGTGAAAGAACTGACCGGCCTGGGCCTGAAAGAGGCTAAAGACCTGGTAGACGGCGCTCCGAAAGCAGTGAAAGAAGGCGTTTCGAAAGAAGAAGCCGAATCGCTGAAAGCTCAGCTCGAAGAAGCTGGTGCAGAAGTAGAACTGAAATAGTTCGAACCTTTTTTCCGGGGCCGCAAGTTTATTTCCGGCGTAAAACGTTGGGAATAAGGGTTCTGGGAATAATAAACGGTGTAGGGCTCACATACGTGGGCCTTGCGCCTTTTTCTGGTTTTTGAACCCGCCTTGTCGCGGAGGGCAATACCGGAGCCGCGGAAACCGTTCGTTACGGGCTTCCCGCATTTAAGACATCACAGGCAATCAGGGGGACGGAGCAGAGTTGTGGGACGGATTTCGCTAAAATCCGGCGCACATGAAACACTCCGGAACTTTCCGGAACGGCCTGGTAAAATATACGTTCCGGGATCCTTTAGCGCTGTTCAGAAACATTACTCATTCCGTAACCAAAGAACATGCCTTCAAACACCACGCATTCCGAAGCTGTGACCCCGGCGCCCGTTCAGGCCGCCAAGCCGCAGCGAATCAGTTTCGCCTCGTCGAACCTCAGGATGGACTATCCCGACTTTCTGGAGGTGCAGCTGAAATCCTTCAAAGACTTTTTCCAGCTCGAAACCACGGCCGAAAATCGCTTGGACGAAGGGCTGTATAAGGTTTTCATGGAGAATTTCCCTATTACCGATACGAGGAACAATTTCGTACTCGAATTTATCGACTACTATATCGACCCGCCGAGATACTCCATCGACGAGTGTCTGGAGCGCGGCCTCACTTACAGCGTGCCGCTCAAGGCGAAGCTGAAACTGTACTGTACCGACCCGGAGCACGAGGATTTCGACCCGGTGATTCAGGATGTATACTTCGGCGCCGTGCCGTACATGACCCCGAGGGGGACGTTTGTCATTAATGGGGCGGAACGGGTCATTGTGTCGCAGCTGCACCGCTCGCCGGGGGTTTTCTTCGGCCAGAGCATGCACTCGAACGGGACGAAGCTCTATTCGGCGCGTATCATTCCGTTCAAAGGCTCGTGGATCGAGTTCGCTACCGACATTAATAATGTCATGTACGCGTATATCGACCGGAAGAAGAAATTGCCTGTCACCACTTTGTTGCGGGCTATCGGCTTCGAGTCCGACCGGCAGATCCTCGAAATTTTCGACCTGGCCGACGAGATCAAGGTCAACAAGGCCAATTTGAAGAAGGCCGTGGGCAGGAAGCTGGCGGCGAGGGTGCTGAAGTCGTGGACGGAGGATTTCGTGGACGAGGATACCGGCGAGGTGGTTTCCATCGAACGTAACGAGATCATTATCGACCGCGAGACGGTTCTCGGCGAGGAGCATATCGATGATATTCTGGAGTCGGGCGAAAAAACTTTGCTTTTACACAAGGAGCAGGCATCGGCCAGCGACTTCTCGATCGTATACAACACGTTGCAGAAAGACCCGTGCAACTCGGAGAAGGAGGCGGTGGTCTATATCTACAGGCAGCTGCGCAACTCCGAGCCGCCGGACGAGGCGACGGCACGCGACGTGATCGACAAGCTGTTCTTCTCGGACAAGCGGTATGACCTGGGCGATGTGGGGCGGTTCCGGATCAATAAGAAGCTGAACTTGGATATTCCGAGCGAGGTCAAGGTACTGACGCGGGAGGATATGATCGCCATTATCAAGTACCTGATCCAGCTGATCAACTCGAAGACCGATGTGGACGATATCGACCACCTCAGTAACCGACGGGTGCGGACTGTGGGCGAGCAGCTGGCCAATCAGTTCAGCGTGGGGTTTGCGCGTATGGCGCGGACCATTCGTGAGCGGATGAATGTCCGTGATAACGAGGTGTTCACACCGGTCGACTTGATTAACGTCAAGACTTTGTCGAGCGTGATCAACAGTTTCTTTGGGACGAATCAGTTGTCGCAGTTCATGGACCAGACCAACCCGCTGGCGGAGCTGACGCACAAGCGGCGTTTGTCGGCCTTGGGGCCGGGCGGTCTGTCGCGCGAGCGTGCGGGCTTCGAGGTGCGAGATGTGCATTATACGCATTACGGGCGTTTGTGTCCCATCGAGACGCCGGAAGGGCCGAACATCGGTCTGATCTCGTCGCTGTGCGTGTTCGCGAAGATCAGCGACATGGGCTTCATCGAGACGCCGTACCGGAAGGTCGAAGCGGGCAAGGTGGATACCAATAACGACGATATTCAATTCTACTCGGCAGAGGAGGAGGAGGGGCTGGTGATCGCGCAGGCGGAGGCGACCGTTGCCAATGACGGGACGCTGACCGACGAGCAGATCAAGGCCAGATTGGACGGGGACTTCCCTGTCGTAACGCCGGATCAGGTGCAGCTGATGGACGTGGCTCCGAACCAGATCGCATCCATTGCGGCGTCGCTGATTCCGTTCCTGGAGCATGACGATGCGAACCGTGCATTGATGGGTTCGAACATGATGCGCCAGGCGGTGCCGCTCTTACGGGCGGAGGCTCCTATTGTGGGGACCGGTCTTGAGGGGGCTGTGGTAGGGGATAGTCGTACGCAAGTGGTGGCGGAACGCGAAGGGGAAGTGGTGCACTCGGACTCCACGGAGATCCATATCAAATACGACCGGACGGAAGACGAGAAATTCGTCAGCTTCGATCCGGAGGTGACCGTTTACAAACTGCCGAAGTACCGGAAGACGAACCAGAGTACCTCTATTACCTTGAAGCCGATGGTGCGCAAGGGCGACCGCGTGGTGCCGGGGCAGATTTTGACCCAGGGATACTCGACCGACAACGGCGAGTTGGCCTTGGGGCGGAACCTCAAGGTGGCTTTCATGCCGTGGCAGGGTTACAACTTCGAGGACGCCATCGTGATCTCGGAACGCATGATGCGCGAGGATATTTTCACCTCGGTGCATGTGGACGAGTACATCATGGAGGTGCGCGACACCAAGCGCGGTGTCGAGGAGCTGACCAGCGACATTCCGAACGTCAGCGAGGACGCTACCAAGGATCTGGACGAGAACGGGGTGATCCGCATCGGGGCCAATGTCAAGCCGGGGGATATCCTGATCGGTAAGATCACGCCCAAGGGCGAGAGCGATCCCAGTCCGGAAGAGAAACTCCTGCGGGCGATCTTCGGCGACAAGGCCGGGGACGTGAAGGACGCTTCGCTGAAGGCCCAGCCGTCGCTGTACGGGGTCGTGGTGGACAAGAAACTGTTCACCCGCGCAGGCAAGGAGTCCGGCAAGAAGGGCAAGCAGAGCGAGAAGGCGCAGATCGAAAAGGCGGAAGCGGCTTTCAACAAAGAAGTGGCTGCGCTACGGGACGTGCTGGTGTCGAAACTCTGGACTTTGGTCAACGGGAAGACGGCGATCGGGGTGCAGGACTATTTCGGCATGGAGGTGATCGAAAAGGGAACCAAGTTCACCCAAAAGATGCTCAGCGAGCTCGATTACCTGAATATCAATCCGGTCAAGTGGACTTCCGACAAGGAGAAGAACGAGTTGATCAAGGCTTTGATCAACAACTTCATTATCAAGTATAAGGAGATGGATGCCCACCTGAAGCGGGAGAAATACAATATCACCAACGGGGACGAGCTTCCTTCGGGGATCATCCAGCTGGCGAAAGTCTACATTGCCAAGAAGCGCAAGCTGCGCGTCGGGGACAAGATGGCCGGCCGGCACGGGAACAAGGGGATCGTGGCCAAGGTGGTGCGCGACGAGGATATGCCGTTCCTGGCGGATGGGACGATCGTGGACATCGTGCTGAACCCGCTGGGGGTACCGAGCCGTATGAACCTCGGGCAGATCTACGAGACTGTCCTGGGCTGGGCCGGGCGCGAGCTGGGGGTCAAATTCGCGACTCCTATTTTCGACGGGGCCACCCTGGACGAGATCAACGAGTATGCCGAAAAGGCGGGGATCCCGCACTCGGGGCGCACGTACCTCTATGACGGGGGCACGGGCGAAATGTTCCACCAGCCGGCGACCGTCGGGGTCATCTACATGCTGAAACTCGGCCACATGGTCGACGACAAGATGCACGCCCGTTCGATCGGCCCGTACTCGCTCATCACCCAGCAGCCGCTGGGCGGTAAGGCGCAGTTCGGGGGCCAGCGGTTCGGGGAGATGGAGGTCTGGGCCCTTGAGGCTTTCGGGGCCGCCAATATTCTCCAGGAGATCCTGACCATCAAGTCGGACGACGTGGTGGGACGTGCCAAGGCTTACGAAGCGATTGTGAAAGGCGACAACATGCCGCAGCCGGGTATTCCGGAAGCCATGAACGTGCTGCTGCACGAACTCGGCGGCCTGGGGCTGAACGTCAAGCTCGAGTAATACCGGTTATTACGCGGTAGGCATATCATACTTTCACTTTCAACAAGGAACAATAACGATTATGGCATATAATAAAGATAACAAAGCCACGGGAAATTATCAGAAGATAACCATCTCGCTGGCATCGCCGGAGCAGATCCTCGAAAAGTCGAGCGGCGAAGTGCTTAAGCCGGAAACCATCAACTACCGGACTTACAAGCCGGAGCGCGACGGCCTGTTCTGCGAGCGCATTTTCGGCCCGGTCAAGGACTACGAGTGCCACTGCGGCAAGTACAAGCGGATCCGGTACAAAGGGATCGTCTGCGACCGCTGCGGCGTCGAGGTGACCGAGAAGAAGGTAAGGCGGGAACGGATGGGGCATATCCAGCTGGTCGTGCCGGTGGCGCACATCTGGTATTTCCGCAGCCTGCCCAACAAGATCGGGTACCTGCTGGGGATCCCGACCAAGAAACTGGACATGATCATCTACTACGAGCGGTACATCGTGATCCAGAAAGGGGCGGCCGAGGGGGTTGAGGAGGGCGATCTGCTGACGGAGAAGGAGTACCTCGATATTCTCGACACCCTGCCTAAGGGGAACCGGGCGTTGGAGGATTCCGACCCGAACAAGTTCATCGCGATGATGGGCGCCGAGGCGCTGGAGATGATGCTCCAGCGGGTGGACTTGGACGAGCTGTCGTACTCGCTCAGGCACAAGGCTTCGACGGAGACGTCGCAGCAGCGCAAGAGCGAGGCTTTGAAGCGGCTGAATGTGGTGGAGGCGTTCCGCGCAAGTCGGGAGGTGAATAAGCCGGAGTGGATGATTATGCGGGTGATTCCCGTGATCCCGCCGGAGCTGCGGCCGCTGGTGCCGCTGGACGGGGGGCGTTTTGCTACCTCGGACCTGAATGACCTGTACCGCCGGGTGATTATCCGCAACAACCGTTTGATGCGGCTGATCGAGATCAAAGCGCCGGAGGTTATTCTGCGCAACGAGAAGCGTATGTTGCAGGAGGCAGTGGACTCGCTGTTCGACAACAGCCGCAAATCCAATGCGGTGAAGACGGAAAGCAACCGGCCGCTGAAATCGCTGTCTGACTCGCTGAAGGGGAAACAGGGGCGTTTCCGTCAGAACTTGCTTGGGAAGCGTGTGGACTACTCGGCACGTTCGGTGATCGTCGTGGGGCCGGAGCTGAAGATGCACGAGATGGGGATCCCGAAGGACATGGCGGCGGAGCTTTACAAGCCGTTCGTGGTGCGCAAGCTGATCGAGCGCGGGATCGTGAAGACGGTCAAGAGTGCGAAGAAGATCATCGACCGCAAGGATCCGGTGATCTGGGATATTCTTGAGAATGTCATCAAGGGGCACCCGGTGCTGATGAACCGCGCTCCTACCCTGCACCGATTGGGGATTCAAGCGTTTCAGCCTAAACTGATCGAAGGGAAGGCGTTGCAGTTGCACCCGCTGGCCTGTACGGCGTTCAACGCCGACTTCGACGGCGACCAGATGGCGGTTCACCTGCCGCTGGGCAATGCCGCCATCCTGGAGGCGCAGCTCCTGATGCTCGGCTCGCACAATATCCTGAACCCGGCCAACGGGGCGCCGATCACGGTGCCGTCGCAGGACATGGTCCTGGGGCTGTACTACATCACCAAGCCGCGCAAGGGGGTCAAGGGCGAAGGACTGGTGTTCTACTCGGCCGAGGAGGCGATCATCGCCCATAACGAAGGGCGGGTCGACCTGCACGCGCAGGTGAAACTGCGCTTGGGGCCGGGGAATATCATCGATACCACGGTCGGGCGGATCATCTTCAACCAGGTGGTGCCGAAGCAGGTGGGGTATATCAACCTGCTGCTGACCAAGAAATCGCTCCGCGACATTATCGGGGATGTGATGAAGCAGTGCGGCGCGGCCATCACGGCCAACTTCCTGGACGACATTAAGGCGCTGGGGTACCGCATGGCATTCCGGGGGGGGCTGAGCTTCAACCTGGATGCGGTCATCATACCGAAGGAGAAGGAAGATCTGGTGCAGGACGGTTACAACCAGGTGGCCGAGGTGATGGAGAACTACAACATGGGTTTCATCACCAACAACGAGCGCTACAACCAGATCATCGACATCTGGACGCACACCAACTCGAAACTGACCCACACGGTGCTCAAGCAGCTCACGGAGGACGACCAGGGGTTCAACCCGGTGTATATGATGCTGGACTCGGGGGCCCGCGGTTCCAAAGAGCAGATCCGGCAGCTGTCCGGGATGCGAGGCCTGATGGCCAAGCCGCAGAAATCTACGGCCGAAGCGGCGCAGATCATCGAGAACCCGATCCTTTCGAACTTCAAGGAGGGGTTGAGCGTCCTCGAATACTTCATCTCGACGCACGGTGCGCGTAAGGGTCTGGCGGATACTGCATTGAAGACTGCCGACGCGGGTTACCTGACCCGTCGTCTGGTGGACGTGGCGCAGGACGTGATTATCAACGAGGAGGACTGCGGAACGTTGCGCGGCTTGCAGGCTACGGCCATCAAGCGCAACGAGGAGGTGGTGCAGTCGCTCTACGAACGTATACTGGGGCGGACGTCTGTCCATGATATCTACAACCCGCTCAACAACGAGCTGATCGTAAAGGCCGGGGAAGAGATCACCGAGAATATCGCCAAAGCGATCGAGGAGTCGCCGATCGAGATGGTCGAGATCCGCTCGGTGCTGACCTGCGAATCCCGCAAGGGGGTTTGCGCGAAGTGCTATGGACGGAACTTAGCGACCGGGCGCATGGTGCAGAAGGGCGAGGTTGTCGGGGTTATTGCTGCGCAGTCCATCGGCGAGCCGGGGACGCAGCTGACGCTCCGTACGTTCCACGTCGGGGGGGTTGCCGGCGGCTCGGCTGCCGACAACAAGATCGTGGCCAGATACGACGGGCATATCGAGATCGACGAGCTCAAGATGGTCGAGCGCAAGGACGATACCGGACGCAAGGTATATATGGTCATCAGTCGTTTGGCCGACCTGCGGATCGTGGACAACAATACGGGGGCGACCTTGTACAACGCGAACCTGCCGTATGGGGCGACGCTGTATGTGAACAGCGGCGACAAGGTTTCCAAAGGGGACCTGCTGTGCGAGTGGGATCCGTACAATGCCGTTATCGTGAGTGAGTTTGGCGGTAAGGTCACCTTCGACAGCGTGATCGAGAATGTCACCTACCGCGAGGAGTCGGACGAAACGACCGGCTACCGCGAGAAGGTGATTATCGAATCGCGTGACAAGACCAAGAACCCGGTCATCAAGATCCTCGACAAGAGCGGCGACGAACAGAAGCAGTACAACCTGCCGGTGGGGGCGCATATCGTGGTCAAGGAGAACGCCAAGGTGAATGCCGGCGATATCCTGATCAAGATCCCGCGCGCCGTAGGCAAGGCGGGCGACATTACCGGGGGTCTGCCCCGCGTGACGGAGCTGTTCGAGGCGCGTAATCCGAGTAACCCGGCGGTGGTGTCGGAGATCGACGGCGAGGTTTCGTTCGGGAAGATCAAGCGCGGTAACCGCGAGATCGCCGTGACTTCGCGCACCGGCGAGGTGAAGAAGTACCTGGTACCGCTCTCAAGGCAGATCCTGGTGCAGGAGAACGACTATATCCGCGCGGGTATGCCGCTGTCCGATGGGGCGATCACGCCGGACGATATTTTGTCGATCCAGGGGCCGACCAAGGTGCAGGAGTACATCGTGAACGAGATCCAGGAGGTGTACCGCATGCAGGGTGTGAAGATCAACGACAAGCACTTCGAGATCATCGTCCGCCAGATGATGAACAAGGTGCGGATCGAGGATCCGGGCGACACGCGGTTCCTGCCGGAGCAGATCGTGGACAAATGGGACTTCATGGAGGAGAACGACGATATCTACGAGAAGAAGGTCGTTACCGACGCCGGGGATTCCACCGCGCTGCATGCCGGGCAGATCATCACGCTGCGCCAGTTGAGGGACGAGAACTCCACGCTGCGGCGCAAGGACTTGCGTGAGGTGGAGGTGCGCGATGCGGTGCCGGCCACCTCGAACCAGGTGTTGCAGGGGATTACCCGCGCGGCGTTGCAGACCAGCAGCTTTATGTCGGCGGCTTCGTTCCAGGAGACTACCAAGGTGCTGAACGAGGCGGCGATCAACGCGAAGGTCGATCCGCTCGAGAAGCTGAAGGAGAATGTGATCTGCGGGCACCTGATCCCGGCCGGGACGGGGACGCGCCAGTTCCAGGACCTGATCGTCGGGCCTGCCGACGCCATGGCTTCTGCGGCCGAGGCGGCTGCGGAAGGGCTGACTGCGGAGTAATTCCGTTAATACATGAAAAGCCGAGGGGCGGTTCCAGAC
>JAJBVQ010000270.1 GCA_020859745.1 Rikenellaceae bacterium | reverse complement strand
GCGATCAACTCGGCCCTGCAGGTGGACATCACCGGGCAGGTCTGCGCCGACTCGATCGGGACCAAGCACTATTCGGGCGTCGGGGGACAGATCGACTTTATCTACGGTTCGTCGCTCTCGAAAAACGGCAAGGCGATCGTAGCCATGCCTTCGACCACCAACAAGGGGATCAGCAAGATCGCCCCGGTCCTCAATCCGGGGGCGGGGGTGGTCACTACCCGCGCGCACATGCACTGGTTCGTGACGGAATACGGGGCTGTCAACCTCTACGGACGGACGTTGCAGGAGCGGGCGCGGCTGTTGATCAGCGTGGCGGCTCCGGAGCATCGCGAGGAGCTGGACCGGGCGGCATTCGAGCGTTTCGGGCCGCACCACACTTATATTAAGATGACCTGCGGGAAGTAAACCTACGGCATATCTGTTTTCAGGCCTCCTTTCTCTGCGTAGAAAGGAGGCTTTTTCATTTCCTCCGTCTCCCCCTTCCGTATCCCCGTCACTCCCGTACGCAGCGGACGGAATGACCGTGGGCGCGGGAATGCGACTCGAAATTGTGTACCCACTCTTTGCTGTAAACGAAATGCCGGCCCGAGGTAGGCGTTTCGGAACTGATCGTCGTCGTGTGGCAGAAACCGGTTTCCAACTGAAAATTTCCGCTCGTGTAATAGCGGCGCGGGGTCAGCGGATACCAATCATCCCCGCCGTTCGATTCCGGAAACGTCCATCGCCTTCCGGCCAACGCTGCCGTCGTTTCGCTCCAGGAGCTGTTATCCGCCGTGAAAAAGCCCCACGGATTACGTCCGCCCGCCACTTCACCGCTGCGCGGCACCCGCCAGCCTGCCGGGCAGGGGTCGAAAAGGGTCTTAGTCAAATCCTGCCACAGGTCGTCATTGTGCGGGAAAGTCCAGTCGCTCTGCGAACCCGCGAAATAGAAACCGGAGATATCTGTAACCGTCCCCGGCCTCAATAAAAAGGCGCGCTTTCTCCCGTAAAGGAGAAAGCGCGCCCGCAAATATTCAAGGTGATAAACTACCAGCCCAGGATATAGGCGAACATCAGCGGCGCCACGATCGTAGCGTCGGATTCCACGATAAACTTCGGCGTATCGATATCCAGCTTGCCCCACGTGATCTTCTCGTTCGGCACCGCCCCCGAATAGGAACCGTAGGAGGTGGTCGAGTCCGAGATCTGGCAGAAGTAAGCCCAGAACGGAGTCTCTTCCCAGCCCAGGTCCTGGTACATCATCGGCACGCAGCAGATCGGGAAGTCGCCCGAGATACCGCCCGCGATCTGGAAAAAGCCCACGCCCTTGCCGCCGCTGTTCTTCTTATACCAGTCGCACAGGAACATCATCGTTTCGATCCCGCCTTTGACCGTCGAGGCCTTCATCTCGCCCTTGATGACATACGACGTGAAGATATTGCCCATCGTCGAGTCCTCCCAGCCCGGCACGATGATCGGCAGGTTCTTCTCGCACGCGGCCAGCATCCAGCTGTTCTTCGGGTCGATCTCGTAATACTGCTCCAACTCCCCGCTGCGGATCAGCTTATACATGAATTCGTAGGGCAGGTAGCGTTCCCCCTTGGCGTCGGCATCTTTCCAAATCTTCTCCATATGCCCCTGCAGGCGGCGGAAAGCCTCCTCCTCCGGGATACAGGTGTCCGTCACGCGGTTCAGGTGGTTGTCCAGCAACTCGCGCTCCTGTACCGGCGTCAGGTCGCGGTAGTTCGGCACCCGTTTGTAGTGCGAGTGGGCTACCAGGTTCATCAGGTCCTCCTCCAGGTTGGCCCCCGTGCAGGTGATGATCTGCACCTTGTCCTGGCGGATCATCTCGGCCAGCGAGATGCCCAGCTCGGCCGTGGACATCGCCCCCCCCAGGGTGATCATCATCTTGCCCCCGGCATTCATGTGCTCCTCGTATGCCTTGGCCGCATCCACCAGCGCTGCGGCGTTGAAGTGGCGGTAATTGTGTGTAATGAACTGTGAAATCGGTCCTTTGCTCATTTTTAACGGGATTTATGTTGTAATACCGGGGACGAAGGTACGAATTAATTACCGGAATATACCTTGTGAAATTAGGGTGGAAAACAGTACCTTTGTTAGCACCAAAAAGCCATAGAAATATGTGGAGCAACCTGCTGTGGGTGGGGCTCGGCGGCTTCGCCGGGTCCGTATTGCGTTACGGCGTGGGGGTAGGAATCGCCGCGCTGGTTTCCCTGCGGGGCGGCGGGATGCGCTTTCCCGTCGCTACGCTGGCTGTCAACGTGGCGGGATCGCTGCTGATCGGGATGCTCCTGCGGTATGCGGAACAGGGATCGGCGCAGCACCTGCTGGGGGTAGTGGGATTCTGCGGGGGATTCACCACTTTCTCCGCCTTTTCGCTCGAAAGCGTGCGGCTCCTGCGCGACGGGCACACTTCAACGGCTTTGCTCTATATCGTTGCGAGCCTCGTGCTGTGCATCGGGGCGGCTTTCTTAGGAATGACAATAAAAACCACCAGATAATGGAACTTTTAGACAGAATCAGAGAACAGGCGCGGTCGGCCAAACAGCGGATCGTGCTGCCGGAAGGCAACGAGGAGCGCACCATGCGCGCGGCCAACGAGATCGTGGAACAGGGGATCGCGGACATCACCCTGATCGGCAACCCGGAGGAACTCAAGGGGCTGGCGGACGACTGGGGGCTGGAACATGTGATTAACGGGGATATCCATATCGTCGACCCGGCCAACCATCCGAAAAAGGAGGCTTACGTAGATTTGATGCTCCAGATCCGTGCCTCGAAAGGGCTGACCCGCGAGGAAGCCGAGCGGCTTATCCTCAATCCGCTCTACCTCTCGGTGATGATGATCAAGGCGGGCGACGCCGACGGCGAGGTGGCCGGGGCCGGGAATGCGACGGGGGATGTGCTCAGGCCGGCGTTCCAGTATGTCAAGACCAAACCGGGGATCTCGGTGGTGTCGGGGGCTTTCATTATGCTCCTGAAAGACAAGCACTACGGCGAGAACGGGATGATGATCTTCGCCGACTGCGCCGTGCATCCGAATCCGACGGCTCCGGAATTGGCGCAGATCGCCGTGGAGACGGGGAAAACGACGCGGGCTATCGTAGGTATGGAGCCGCGCATCGCGATGCTGAGCTTCTCGACCAAAGGTTCGGCCAAACACGAGATGGTGGACAAGGTGGTCGAAGCGACGAAGCTGGCGCAGGAGATGGCGCCGGACATGAAGATCGACGGCGAGCTGCAGGCAGATGCGGCCATCGTGCCGGGCGTGGGGGCCAAGAAGGCGCCGGGCTCGAAGATCGCCGGACGGGCCAACGTGCTGGTTTTCCCGACCCTCGAAGTGGGGAACATCGCCTACAAGCTGGTACAGCGCCTGGCGGATGCCGAGGCGATCGGGCCGATCCTCCAGGGGATGGCGGCGCCGATCAATGACCTTTCGCGCGGCTGCTCGGTGAGCGATATTGTCAATCTGGTAGCTATCACGGCTTGCCAGGCACAGGCCGAACGCAAATAATTCCTGATTTCTTTAATCGTTCGTTTGTCTGTATTTGTGCCGTACGAAATGCCGCTTTTTAAAGAGCGGACCCGTTGGGCTTCCGGGCTGTAACTACCCGGCTTCGCTGGCTTTGCCCCCACACATTGTGGCCGGAGCCAGCGGGGACGCAATCGCGGCGCGCAAGCGACAAGAGTTGCAGTCCTCCGCCGGGGGTGGCTCCGGCCTGCGCGGCTCGTTAAACTCGCCGCCGACAACCGCCAAGCAAAACAACTGGTACGGCACAAATACAGACAAACGAACAAATAAAAAAGCAATAATGATCATTCTTGTACTGAACTGCGGCAGTTCGTCCATCAAATACCAGCTGATCCGGATGACCAGCCAGACGGAACACAAACTGCTGGCCAAGGGCCTCGTGGAACGCATCGGTCTGACCGACGGCATCCTGACCCATAAACCCACCGGGAAACCCAAATACGAATTCGTGCAGAGCATTCCCGACCACTCGGTCGGGATCAACCTGATCCTCGACGCCCTGACCGACGAGCACCACGGCGTGATCCAGAGCCTGAGCGAGATCTCGGCCGCCGGGCACCGCGTGACGCACGGCGGAGAATACTTCTCCGACAGCGCCATCGTCAACCCGACCGTCAAGCAGCAGATCGAAAGCTGCTTCAAGCTCGCGCCGCTGCACAACCCCGCCAACCTCAAAGGGATCTTGTCCATTGAGCGGCTGTTGCCGACCATTCCGCAGGTAGCCGTGTTCGACACCTCGTTCCACCAGACCATGCCGCGGGAATCGTACCTCTACGCCATCCCGTACAAATACTACGAAGAAGACCGCATCCGCCGGTACGGGTTCCACGGGACCAGCCACAAATACGTGGCGCAGAAAGCCTGCCAGATGACCGGGCTGGACTTCGAGCACTCCAAGATCATCACCTGCCACATCGGCAACGGGGCCTCGATCACCGCCATCAAAGACGGGAAATCGTTCGACACCTCGATGGGCTTCACCACCGTGGACGGCCTGATGATGGGCACCCGCAGCGGAGAGATCGACCCCGGCGTGCTGCTCGAGATCATGGACAAAGAGGGGCTGAATACCCAGAAGGCGACCGACCTGATCAACAAACAGTCCGGATTGCTGGGGGTGAGCGGCATCTCGTCCGACTGGCGCGACGTGCGCGAAGCGGCCGAAAACGGCAACGACCGGGCCAAGCTGGCGCTGGATATGTACATGTTCCGGATCAAACGGTTCGTCGGGGCCTATATGGCGGAACTGGAAGGGGCCGACATGATCGTCTTCACGGGCGGTATCGCCGAGAATGTCGCCAAACTGCGGTACACCGTTTGCAAAGGGCTGGAATGCATGGGCGTTTACCTGGACAACCAGGCCAACGACAAGGCTTACGGCGAAGACGCCATTATCTCCGCGCCGAACTCCGCGGTCAAGGTCGTGGTGGCCACCACCAACGAGGAGCTGGTCATCGCTTCGGACACCTTCCGCCTACTGCGGAAACGGCCCGAAGCGAGTGCCGCTGCCGAATAACTTTTATTGACCTCCTCCGGCCCCTTTCCGAAATACACGGCCGGACATATTGAATCATACCGTTACCGCCTCTATTCCATTGGGGCGGTAACGGTATTTTATTAACCCTCAAGACGAACAGATGAAACGAATCCTTTTACTATTTTCCGCTGCCCTGACGGGTATTATCTCCCTCCCGGCACAAGTCCGGCCCGTGACGTACCGGATCAGTGCGGGTAATATCGACCTGAAAGCCGCCGACACCTATCCGCAGAAAGTGCTCAAGGTGCTCGAACGAAGCGACACCCTCATCCGCATCGAACTCAGTGCCTTTCCACCTGTGGCCGATACCGTCCGACGCGGGCTGACCAAAACGGCGCCCTACCTTCCCGGATATGCGTGGCCCGACTCCGTCGCCCGGTATCTCGAACCGACCGCATTGATCCGGTCGGACAGTCCGCGCATCAAAGCCATTGCCGACACCCTTTTCACGGGTGACGAGACCCTCGCCATCGACGTGATCCGCAAAGGGCTGGAATTCGCTAAAAATTACCTTACGTTCGACCTGCAGCTGGCCATGGAACTCGACGCGGGCCGCTGCACGACCTTACCCGTGGATTCGATCCTCGACCGTCGCAAAGGCACTTGCAGCGAATATACCAACCTCTTTATCGCCCTGATGCGGCACAAAGGCATCCCGACCCGCATGGCCGTCGGCTACGTCTATATGCCGCAAAGCGATGTCGAAGGCTCCCACGCCTGGGCGGAATGCTACCTGAAAGGTTATGGCTGGTTTACCGTCGATCCGCAGAATGCCGTGCTCTGGTTCCCGCAGGGAGTCATCAAGCTGTTCCACGGAAAGGATTTTATCGACTGCAACATACGCACCCTGCCGGACATGTATCCCGTGAAAATCCGGATCATCGACGGGCAGTAATCCTTTTGTCAGCCTATATATGCAGGGGGCCTTCCGTAAACGGAAGGCCCCCTGCATTGGATATGGAATTACTCCCACTCGATCGTTGCCGGCGGTTTCGACGAAATATCATACACCACGCGGTTAATCCCCCGCACCTTGTTGATAATATCGTTCGACACCTTCGCCAGCAGCTCGTACGGCAGGTGTACCCAGTCTGCCGTCATCCCGTCCGTCGAAGTCACCGCGCGCAGCGCCACGCACGACTCGTAAGTCCGCTCGTCGCCCATCACCCCCACGCTCTGCACCGGCAGCAGCATAACGCCCGCCTGCCAGACCTTGTCGTACCAACCCCACTCCCGAAGAGCGTTAATGAAAATCGCATCCGCCTCCTGCAAAATGCGCACCTTCTCCTTGGTCACCTCGCCGAGGATACGGATTCCCAAACCCGGCCCAGGGAAAGGATGCCTCCCCAACAGCAAGTCCGACAAGCCCAATTCGCGTCCAATCCTTCTGACCTCGTCTTTAAAGAGAAGCCGCAACGGCTCCACGATCTTGAGATTCATCTTCTCCGGCAGGCCGCCCACATTGTGATGCGACTTAATCGTGACGCTCGGCCCGTTCACCGACACCGACTCGATCACGTCCGGATAGATCGTCCCCTGCGCCAGCCACTTCACATCCTTGAGCTTCTGCGCTTCGCTGTCGAACACCTCGATAAAGTCGCGGCCGATGATCTTGCGTTTCTGCTCCGGATCGGTCACCCCTTTGAGGTCAGACAGGAACTTGTCCCCGGCATCCACCCCGATCACATTCAGCCCCATATGCTGATAAGAGTCCAGCACGCTCGAAAACTCATCTTTCCGCAGCAGCCCCATATCCACGAAGATACAGGTCAGGTTCTTCCCTATCGCCTTGTGCAGCAGCACCGCCGCCACCGACGAGTCCACCCCGCCCGAAAGGCCCAGCACCACTTTATCCTCCCCAAGGCGTTGCCGCAGCTCCGCCACCGTCGATTCGATATACGAAGCCGGCGTCCAATCCTGTTTACAACCGCAAATATCGACCACAAAATGCTTCAACAGCTTGATCCCCTCCGTCGAGTGGTACACCTCAGGGTGGAACTGGATTCCCCAGGTATTCTCGCCCGCGATGTGGAACGCGGCCACCCGAACATCCTCCGTGCTCGCAATGATCTCGCATCCCGTCGGCTCTTTCACGATCGTGTCGCCGTGCGACATCCACACCTGCGTCGGATCAGTAAGTTCCCGGATCAATGCATTCCCCGCCTGAACTTTAGAGAGCATCGCCCGGCCATACTCCCGGCTATTGCTCGGCGCCACCTCGCCGCCGAAATGGTGCGCCAGGTACTGCGCCCCGTAGCACACTCCCAGCAACGGCAGCTTGCCCTTAATGCCCGACAGGTTGATCTGCGGCGCCTCCTTGTCCCGTACCGAGAAAGGGCTCCCCGACAAGATCACCCCTTTGACCGAAGCGTCGATCGCCGGATAGTGGTTGAACGGATGTATCTCGCAATAGACATTCAGCTCGCGCACGCGCCGCGCAATCAGTTGCGTGTACTGCGACCCGAAGTCGAGTATCAGAATTTTTTCCTGCATACAAAGTTTTTTATGATTCCACAAAATTACACCATTCGGAGGAAATAACATCACCTGAGGGGACTAAATCGACCCGATTTTCAAAGAGTGATCTTTCTCCAAAGCAAGGACAAGCCCGTCGCGCCCCAGCACCGTGTCCGGAAACTCCGACCGGGCCTCCGCGAGCAAAGGCTCCAGATCCTTGTACCGCGACGAATAGTGGCCCAGCAGCAAGTACCGCACCCCGGCTTTTTTCGCCAGCCGCGCCGCCTGCAATGCCGTCGTGTGGCCCGTCTTCACCGCCAGCTCCTTATCCGCGTGCATATAAGTCGCTTCATGGTAAAGCAAGTCCACCCCTTCGACAAGAGTCGCCACCTTTCCCGACGCCGTGGTGTCGCTGCAAAAGGCATAGCTCCGCGGCTCATACGGCCGGTAAGTCGCCTCCGCCACCGTCAGCGGCATCCCATTGGCCAGCACAGCGTCTTCCCCCCGTTTGAGAGCCGCAATCTGCAAGGGATTCAGACCATACCCCTCGACCAAATGCCGGTGCACGTTCAAGCCCGGTTCCCGCTCCCGGAACAGGTAGCCGCAGCACGGCACCCGGTGACGCAACGGAATAGATATTACCGTCATAGCCCTGTTCGACCACACCTCCGTCACATCACGCGCATCCACCTCCCTGATTTCCAACGGATACGGCAGTTCGATCTGGAAAAAGGCGAAATGGCTCCTCAGCATATCCCCGAACGGCTTCGGCGCCACGATCTCCAGCGCCCGCTGCCGCCCCATCATCGCCATCGTCGAGAGCAGGCCGAAGATCCCGTAAACATGATCCCCGTGCAAATGGCTGATAAAGATCACATTGAGTTTCAGCGGATTAATCCCGTACCGCGTGAGCTGGTACTGCGTCCCCTCGCCGCAGTCGATCAAAAAAAACTGCTCATGTACGTTCAGTACATGAGCAGTATGATGCCTGGAAGGTGTCGGACGGGCCGAGCTGCATCCCAGTATGGTAACCTGAAAGGTCATTAGTTCTTCCCTTCCAGCTGCGCTTTGAGTTCAGCCAACCCAGAAATATCCCCCAAGGTGGTCTTCTCCATCGACGAAGAGAGTTTCTTCACCGCATCCTGCGTCGAAGCCTCTTTAACGGCATCTTCCTTGGCCTTGGCTTCTTCGAAAGTGCGGGTGTGCGAGAGGATGATCTTGCGGTTGTTCTTGCCGAACTCCAGCACTCGGAACTCCAGGGTTTCCCCATTCTTCGCCGTCGTCCCGTCAGCTTTCACCAAACCGCGGCCCGGCACGAAGCCTTCACCGCCTTCATTGAGAGTCACCACAGCGCCTTTGTCGTTCACCTCGGTGATGGTACCGGTGTGGATCGAATCCGGCTTGTAGATGGTTTCGTAAACATCCCACGGATTTTCCTCCAGTTGCTTATGCCCCAGGCTCAGGCGGCGGTTCTCCTTGTCGATCTCCAGCACCTGCACGTCGATCGTAGCGTCGATCTGGGTGAATTCCGACGGATGTTTGATCTTCTTGGTCCAGCTCAGGTCGCTGATGTGGATCAGGCCGTCGACTCCCTCTTCCAGCTCGACGAACACGCCGAAGTTGGTGAAGTTACGCACCCGCGCCGTGTGGCGCGAGCCGACCGGATACTTGGACTCGATATTTTCCCACGGATCCGGGGTCAGCTGTTTGATCCCCAGCGACATTTTGTGGTCGTCGCGGTCCAGGGTCAAAATAACCGCCTCCACTTCGTCGCCCACCTTCATGAAGTCCTGTGCCGAACGCAGGTGCTGCGACCAGCTCATTTCCGATACGTGGATCAGCCCTTCGACCCCCGGAGCGATCTCGATGAACGCGCCGTAGTCGGCCATCACAACCACCTTGCCTTTGACCTTGTCGCCGACCTTCATTTCCGAAGCCAAAGCGTCCCACGGATGCGGGGTCAGCTGCTTCAGGCCCAGAGCGATACGCTTCTTGGCATCGTCGAAATCGAGGATCACCACGTTGAGCTTCTGGTCCAGCTGCACGATCTCTTCCGGATGGTTCACGCGGCCCCACGAAAGGTCGGTGATATGGATAAGCCCGTCCACCCCGCCGAGGTCGATAAATACCCCGTACGAAGTGATGTTCTTGACCGTCCCTTCGAGGATCTGGCCTTTTTCGAGTTTGCCGATGATGTCTTTCTTCTGCTGTTCGAGTTCGGCCTCGATCAGCGCCTTATGCGACACGACCACGTTGCGGAACTCCTGGTTGATCTTCACCACCTTGAATTCCATGGTCTTGTCCACGTAAATATCGTAATCACGGATAGGTTTCACGTCGATCTGCGAACCCGGCAGGAAGGCTTCGATACCGAACACGTCCACGATCATACCGCCCTTGGTGCGGCACTTGATGTAGCCCTTGATGATCTCGTCTTTCTCGAGCGCTTCGTTGACGCGGTCCCAAGAGCGGAGCTGGCGAGCTTTCTTGTGCGAAAGGATCAGCTGGCCTTTTTTGTCCTCGGCCGATTCCACATAGACTTCCACTTTGTCACCGGCCTTGAGCTCCGGGTTGTAGCGGAATTCGCTGCTGGGGATCACCCCTTCCGATTTGAAGCCGATGTTCACCAGCACTTCGCGTTTGTCGATGGAGGTAACGGTACCTTCCATCACCTCGCCGGCCTGGATGTTGGACAAGGTCTGGTCGTACTCCTGGGCGATCTGCTCTTTCGATTCGCCGCCGTAGAGGCCGGCTTCGGTTTCGAAAGCTTCCCAGTTGAACGATTCGACGGGAACCGATGCGTTCGAAGGTTTCTGCGCCTTCGTTTCTTCTGCGTTTGTAGTCATTTTGTTGTTTTGAATGAGACTAAACGGGTTAGACATTATGTATTGACGCCCTCCTTCGCTCCCGGAAGAGCGCCGAAAGGCGTCGCAAAGGTACGATATTTTTTTAACTTACAAGCGGTTGGCCCTACTTTTCGCGTTTTTCGAGCCCGATATAGACCACCCAGTAATGCGGCATCCGGACGAAAGCCTCGTTGTGCATATCGGTATCCATTCGGCGTTCCATGCAGAACCGGTAGGCCGGTTCCCCGCCGAATCGCTTCGACAGCTCCGCATCGTACCAGAACGCCCCGAAAAACGCCACCGGGACTTTTTCGCCCGCTTTCATCCCTTCGGTTTTGAAAGATTTCGGCCGGTAGGTATTATATCGCCTGAAATCCGGTTCTGCCTTGCGGAATTTCAAAAGGGTACCCACCTGCATCCGTCCCTCTAGGTTACAATAGAGCATCGCCGCGGAGTCCGTTCTCGGCACGAAAAAGAGTTTCAGGCTCGTCAGGCCGGTCGAATCCCAGGGCGAAAAGACATCCCCCATCGCCATCTCACGCACGGTCCGCACCGAATCGCGCCCGAAATGCTCGTCGATCCGCAACGTGACCTGCAACGTGGTATCCCTGATCCCCGACAGGTCGTATTTTTGGATATACATCTCTTTCAGCTCCAGCAACTCCCGCAAATCGGCCGCATCCACCGGCACCGGCTCCGCCCGGTAAACGCCCGCCTCCGTCGGAACGGCTCGCGGTTCGACACTCTTTTTCGCTACGGCCGTTCCCGTGAAAATCAGAACGAGCAGCGATCCGGCTAAAATCTTCTTCATAACTAATCGTGTGGGTTGGTAATCGGCACCTAAGATACGAAAAAACAGGAACCCTACTAACAAGGATTCCTGCATAAAAAATAAACGGATGACCGGCCTTTCGCAAAAGGTTACGCCCTCACCTGCGCCCCCGTCGCTTTGGTCAGCGCCGCCGAGATATTGCCCATAATGCGCTCGATTTCCGTGTCCGTCAGCGTCTTGGTCGTATCCTCGATCACGAAGTTCAGCGCATACGACTTTTTCCCTTCCGGCAGCTTGTCCCCCTCGTACACATCGAACAAACCGACAGACTTCAGCAGTTTTCGTTCAGCCTTGGAAGCCGCCTCGCGCAGCTGCGCGAACGTGACATTCTTGTCCACCAGCAAAGCCAGGTCCCGCTTCACCTCGGGATACTTCGACAGCTCGACCGCCTGCACCCGCACCGTATCCACAACTCGCTGAAGCTGCGCCACATTCATCTCCATGTAGTAGACCGGCTGTTTCAGGTCGAACACATTGCGTGCCAGTTTACCCGAAACCACCCCCATCTCGAACAGCTTCTTGCCCCGGATGGTATAAGTCACCGCCTCGGAGTAGAGGTCGCTCTCCAAAGTGTCGTAATACCCCTCGTAAATATTGACCCCGAACCGCTGCAACAACTGTTCCGCCAGGTATTTGACCGTAAAGAAATCCGACATCTCCGGCTTCGGCCGGTTCCAGTTCGGCTGATGTTCCAATCCCGTCACCGTGATGGCCAGCCGCCGCTCCTCCCGGTACGGCTTGAGCGTACCTTTGGCCCCTTCGGCAGCGGCTGCCGAAGGAGAGTAGAAATAGCAGTTCCCGAACTCGAACAACCGCAAATCCCCGTTCCGCCGGTTCACATTCAGCGCCACCGCCTCCAAAGCGTTGAACAGCAGCGTCTGCCGCATCACATTCAGCTCGTTGCTCAACGGATTCAGTATCCGGACGCAATTCTCCGCCTTATACGACGCAAGCCCCTCATAATAAGCTCCTTTAGTCAAAGAGTTGCTCATAATCTCGACACACCCCAAGCCCGCGAGCAAGTCCGACGCCGCATCGACCAGCTTGTCCGGCGTCTTCTGGTTGCCGTACGTGATCACATTCTTGATAAAGTGCGGGTTCGGCACATTGTTGAACCCGTAGATGCGCAGGATCTCCTCCGCCACATCCGCCTCCCGCTGCACATCGACCCGATAAGCCGGAACCGCTATCTCCAGCACCACGTCTCCCGTTTCGGAAACTACTTCGCTCCGGATCTCGATCTCCAAGCCAGTAAGTATAGCTTTAGCAACCGAAGTAGGAATATCCGTGCCGATCAGCCGGTTGATACGCCCCAGGTTGATGCTGAACTCGAACGGCCCGATCTTCTCCGGGTAAATATCCACCACATCCGACGAAACCATTCCGCCCGCCATTTCCTTCACCAGCAGCGCCGCACGCCGCACCGCATACGCCCCCATCTCCGGATCCATCCCCCGTTCGAAACGGAACGACGAGTCCGTGTTCAAGCCGTGCCGCCGCGCGCTCTTGCGCACCGACACCGGATCGAAATAGGCCGCCTCGATGAAAATATCCGTCGTCGCGTCCGTCACCCCGCTGTCCATCCCCCCGAACCCCCCCCCCCCGGGACAAGGCGCGGGGGGGGGGTACACAGCAGGCGGGGGCGGGCGCGGGGGGGGGGGGGATGTGGGTGGGGGG
>JAJBVQ010000090.1 GCA_020859745.1 Rikenellaceae bacterium | reverse complement strand
GGCTAATGCTGCCGACTATTACAAGCTAAAACTCAAAGTATCTTCCGATGTCGGGAGTACCAAGGTCATTATTATCGGAACCGACGACGAACTCAATCCGGAAAAGGATATCACCATCGAGGTGCCGCAATATTTCCTGCCGAAAGACAAACCAACAATAACAATAAAAGGTTTCGAAAACGGCGTGAGCCGGAATGTTTTCGAAGGCGAGGTGCCTGTATGGAGTTTGTCGGCGCAAGTTCCGGGCGGTGTTTCGTCGTTCATCATCCGGCTGAACGACGGGGCGAGCGGCGTGCTGGCGTCGAAGCTCGACGGGCAGACGGTGATCGACCTGGCCGGACTGCCGGAGAACGATCCGCTGCGGGCCAAGCTCCGGGCCGCCGGTTTCGTGTGGAGCGAGGGGCTGAACTCCCCGGATGACGCGTCGTTCTCTACGGGCGTGTGGATCGATTTCTCCGATGCCATGAGGGCGCAGGAGGACGGTTCTGCGGCGCAGTACGATTTCAGTATCGAAGTGACCGATAACTACGGCCAGAATCCGGAGACCGGCTATCCGTGCACGGTCAAGGCCGAGATCAAAAAGCCGACGGTCAGCATGGCCGATATTTCAGCGGCGGACATCTGGTCCACGCGGGCATTCTTTACCGTCCGTGCCAACTATGATTTTATCAACGGCACGCACCCCGTGCTGCAATACAGGAAAACTTCGGCGCAGGGTTGGAGCGATGCTGTCGAGGGAGAGAGCGGCGATGTCGTATTTACTCCGACGAACGGCGGTGCGCCTGACGGGGAGGGATTTTATGCCGTGCAGTACGCATTGCGCGGATTGCAGGCGGGTACGGAATATGAATTCCGGGTGTCGGTCAACGGACGGGAGATCGTGCCGGCCGGCAGCGCCGCTACCTGGACTACCGAGCAGGCTTTGGCCCTACCGGGGGTGGAGGACGGCGGATTCGCAGCCGGATGGAACGAGGCGGCTTCGACCACGGCATTGGGTGTTGCCGTACAGGCTCCGCCGACGGGATGGGCGACGCGGAACCCGCTGACCACTTCGCAGCGGACTTTAAGCATGAACTCCGATTCCGGATCGGGAACCGAACCGGTTTCCGAAGTATCGGCCAACAACGGAACCATCTTGGTTAACAATCCGGGTAACGTTTACCGGAAAGCGGTGCAGCTCCGGACCACCGGTTGGGGGCAGGGCAGTTACGCCAAGTCTGGGGGAGACAACGAAGGAAGCTTCTTTTCCGGCGGCGGTTCGCCGGCATTGGGGGCGAGGGTGCGCAATACCAGTGCGGCGGTGCTCTACCTGGGGAGTTATTCCGCTTCGCCGTTGGGGAACGCTTCTGAAGTGTGGGAATATTATGCCAAAAGCTGGTCGTCCAAGACGAAAGTAACCTATCCATACGAAACGTTCCAGGGAGAAACCATTACGGAAAGCGGGGCGGCATTCGCCTCACGGCCGGCGACGCTGAATTTCCAGTACGCTTTTACCCCGTCGGTGGACGGTTCGCCCAAGGAGTTCCTGATCCGGGTCGAAGTATATGCAGAGGACGGGAGCCGGATCGGCGGAGCATCCTGGAACGACGGAACCGAGGTCCCGAATATGACCAAACATACGCTGAAGATCGATTATACGGACATGACCAAGCGAGCTGCGGTGCTCAAGGTGTTCTTCAGCTCGGACTTACGCTGGCAAAATGTCGGAACGCCCGACGGCGGCCCGGACTATACGAAAAAGACAGACGGCTTGCACATCGGGAATGTGCTGCTGATCGACAATGTCGAACTCGGGTACGATTTCGACTGATCGCGCGGCGGTTCGCGCATCCATGATAACGGAAATAAAACAGTATGGAAATGAAAGCATACGGAACATATAGCAAATTACGGACGGCTGCACTGGCCGCAGCGCTCGTTCTCGGAACGGGGGCTGTTTTCACCTCCTGCGTCGATGCGAAAGACCCCTATTCGCCGAACAACCCCGATCAGGGGCGCATGGGAACCATGAGCGTCGGCACACTCGACCGTCAGGGCGACTTCATCGTTGTGGAGCCGGACGGAAAGACCAAAGCCGACGGCGCCGCGGTGCCCGACGTCGAAACCTTCCGCCTCGCCATTCTGGACTACAAGGCGGGAAGCGTCGTACACAATAACCTCACGGGTGAGGATTATAAATGGGAGACCTTTGCGGAGGTCAGCGGACAGCTGGTGACCATCCCTTCGGGTAAATACAAGCTCGAAGCGGCGAGCCTGCCGACCGAGCCGCTGGCGGATTGGGAAACGCCGTATTACTATGGTGTGCAGGACTTTACCGTGCGTATCTCCGAACTGACCAAAGTCGACCTGGTGTGCAAGCTGGCCAATGTCAAGGTGACGGTGGATTACGACCAGGATTTCCTCGACAAGGTGGAGAATCCGTCGGTACAAGTCTATTTCGACTATACCGACCCTGCGACGGCGAAGAAAGTGACCGCCGACCTGAACTATGCCGTCGGCGAGACGCGCGCCGGCTATTTCAAAGTGCCGGACGACGGCAAGCTCTATGTCAAGGTGACCGGTACCCGCATCGAAGACGGTAAACCCCTCGGCGACGGGGAAGGGCAGACCAAAATTATATCGAACGTAGCGGCCATGCAGTGGCATAAAGTCAAGGTCAGCTACCAGCAGACCGGATCGCTGTCCTCGTCCGTAACGGTGGATTACAGCACCATCGACTCGGAGCACATGGTCGAAATACCGGACGGTGACGGGATCATCGACGGCGGCCCGAACAACGACAACTGGGAGAACGAAGGCGGCGACGAGCCGGGCGGCGATGAGTTCGGCATTGTCGGGGCGAATTACAACGGCAACACATTCGATATAAGCCAGCAGCTGACCGTGTCGGTGGCGGACAACAACAAGATCGACGTGCGTTTCGATGCCCCGAAGGGGATCGACCAGTTGTACGTGACCATCGAGTCGGACGCGTTGGCCGCCCTTTTGCCGGGCCTCGGGCTTGCCAACAAAGTGCCGTTCGACATCGCCAATCCGCCGGCTGTTTCGGAAAAGCCCGGCGATGTGGATGAAAGCATGTGGTGGGTGAATATGTTCGCCAGTCAGGAGATCGGGATACTCGATCCCGATGTGCCGATCAAAGGCAAGAAAAGCCATACGTTCTCGGTCGGCGGCCTGATGGAGTTGTTGGGTGGAGTGGCCGATCCGGCGGCTAACGGGCCGGCCGTGCATAAGTTCGGCCTGAAGATGGGCGATGCGTCGGGGGCCGTGAAAGAGGCGACCCTGAGTATTTACCTGACCGAATAGGCTGGGCGGAGACCCACGGTGTGGAAGCATATTATGAATGGAAAAATGTTGGTATGAAGCGTTTTAAATACATGGCACATATTACGGGGTGGGTGGTCAGCCTGGCGTTGCTCGCGCAGGTGACCGGCTGTACCCGCAGCGATCTGGGCGCCGGGGAGGGGACGATCTCGTTCGCTTTCGAGCAGGACGATGCCGTGCGGGTGAAAGGGACGAACTCGTTGCGTGACGATATCGGCTACACGCTGGACATCGTGGACCAGAAAGGGGATACCGTGGCGCATTACGACGACCACCGGACGGTGCGGTCGATCAAATTGAAAGAGGGCGTATATACGGTATATGCGGAGGATAACAACGAAACTCCGGAGGCTTCGACGTTCGGTGAGCCGAGGTACGGCGGGGCCGAATCCGTGACGGTCAAGGCTGGGCAGAACACTCCGGTGGTGATGGTCTGCAAGATCGCGAACGTCAAAGTACTGGTGACCGATTTCGAGCAGGCAATCAAGGATAATTTCCCGGAATACAGCCTGGTGGTCAAGCCGACCGAGGATTATGCCGGGCGGGATACGTTGACTTTTACGCAGACCGAGGCCGACGCCGGACAGGAGGGGTGGATCAACCAGACGAAGAAAGGGACTTTCGTGTTGATATTCAGGGCTGTCAATAGGCAAAGTCCGGATAAACGGCAGATTTATATCCGTACCATTGCGGATGCCGAGCCCGGGGATTTTTACCGGTTTTCCGTGAAAATGAATCCGGTCGGGGATCCATCGGACGGCGGTACGATGTTCCGCCTGTCGGTCAAGACCGACACCAAGGAGTACGAATTCCCGTTCGGCGTGAAAGACCAGACGCGGCCTCTGCCCGTGGTGAGCCGCGCCGACGGGATCAGTATCCGGGAGCCGCTGGTGACCAATGTGGATACCCGCAACGGGCAGATCAAAGTGAATATTCATGCCGATGCCGGCATTCAGCGCTTGCGGATCCGGCACGAGGATGCTACCACGTTGCTTAAGTACGGGCTGCCGGGGATGGTCAATCTGGGGGGGGATAATGATATGGCCGCCGACGAAGCGCAGCGGACGGCACTGGCCGGCCTGGTTACTTGGCACGAAGGCACCGTCGTGGGGGTGACCGATACCTGGATCGATTTTTCCGGGCTGATGAACACGGCAAAGCTGGACGGAGCGCTATTGCCCGAGGGGATTTATCCGGTCGATATCGAAGTGTATGACTTCGACAACCAGTTGGTGACACAGACGATCAGTTTGTCCGTGGCGCGCGATTTCTCTAACGGGATAGCCCTGACCTCCGAATTGGTGAACGGTATTCCGGGCGTGGGGGCGAAATATGCCTACGTGACGGCGAAATGGCTGGGAACGGCTGCCCCGACGGGATTGGGATTCCAGTACCGTGTGCTGGGAAGCGGCGACGATGCCTGGCAAACCGTATCGGTGCAGGCTTCCGATGTGGATCAGGCGCAGAAAAGTTTCCGCTGCCTGCTGACAGGTTTAGAACCGAACACGCTCTATGAATACCGTCCGGTAGGCGACGATTTGGCGCCGGGATCGATCTCCGCATTCTCAACGGGTATCTATACCGATATTTCTGGATTCAATTTCGGATTCGATGAATGGGCACAGAGCGGTAAAACGTGGTATCCGGCGAGTTCGGCTTCATATGTTTATTGGGCTACCGGGAATGAGGGAGTCACTTCATCTGCTGCCGGTGGATTTGACAGCAATACCGCACCTACTTCGGATGTCGCTGTGGAGGGTACTAGAAAACAGGCTGCTAAATTGACCAGTGTAGGCGGAGTAAGCATGGTAGATCATGCTGCCGGTAACCTGTTTTGCGGAAGTTTCAAGACAAATATAGACCTGGGTAATTTGGTCGAAGGTACAAAACTGAGTCCGAAATTCGGTCGTCCGTTTTCCGGCAGGCCGATATATTTTGAAGGCTATTTCAAGTATATATCGACCAATATCACTTACGGCGGCAAAGGTAATGTGACTCATGACGAATTGAAGGGGACGCCGGATCAGTGCCAGATTTATATCAGTCTGGAACATTGGGGGAGCGCTTCTTCCCGGCCGTTGAGCTATAATATGGCTTCCCTGGATCATTCTTCTGTGGTCGGATTCGCCCAGTTGCACACGGTCGGGGAAACGAATATGGCCGATTATGTCCATTTCGTACTGCCGATCCAATATGATCCGGCCAAAATCAATTTGGCAGTAGACCATATCGTGATCGTAGCTACAAGCAGCCGGTGGGGAGGGGATTTTTGCGGAGGGAACGGGTCCACATTGTATGTAGACGAATTCAATCTGGGATGGGATTTCCCCATTCCCGCATCGGGCTGGGTGCAGCCGGCGGATTAACCGATAACATTGATATAAAACAGGGCTTTCCGGTATCCGCCTCGCCGGAAAAACGGCGCGACCGGAGTGTTGGAAAGCCCTTTTTGTGTACCGACAGAACCGAACTTACCGAAAAACGAGAATATAACGATGAGAAAAACCGTATATATGCTGCTGATGGCCGCCCTCGTGGCGGGTGGAACAGTCGGCGGTGCAGCGGCCCGCGAGAAATTCGACCGCGGCATTACCGTACAGACCTTCATGCCCAAGGGGATGTGGTTTTTCGGCGGCAACATCTCCTACACCCAGCATAACAACGACGACTTCAAAATGTTCGGCCTGCTGAAAGATTTTTCCAGCCGGGGTTATACGTTCGCCGTCCGTCCGATGGCCGGATACTCGTTCGCCAACAACCTCGCCGCCGGGGTCGCCTTTACCTATGAGCGGACCATGCTCCAGATCGACAACGTCAGCCTCTCGCTGGGCGACGATCTGAGTTTCGATATTTCCGACTACTACAACATCGAGCACGTCTATACCGGGACCATTTTCCTGCGGAACTACATCAACCTGGGCAACAGCCGGCGTTTTGCGCTGATCAACGACCTCAAACTCCAGCTTGGCGGCGGACAGGGGAAGATGATTACCGGAACGGACAGCGACCTGAGCGGGACTTACACCAAAATATACAAGCTCGGGCTGGTGTGCTCGCCGGGGGTGGCCGTATTCATCAACGATTTTGCAGCCGTGGAGGCCACCATCGGCGTGCTCGGATTCCAGTATAAGCGTACCGAACAGACCACCGACCAGATCCACCACGGATCGAGGCAGACCAGCGGCGCCAACTTCAAGATCGACATCTTCTCCATCGCCTTGGGGATGACCTTCTATTTATAAGGAACGAAGCGGAAACCCGATATGAAAAACAGATACAGAATGACCGTCCTGTTGGGAGCGCTGATGCTTGCCGCGCTGGCGACGGGGTGCATAAAGAACGACATACCTTTCGAGATCGTGCCCGGCAATATCACCTCCATGGAGGTACGCGGCGCGGAGTCGGTGAGTCTGGAGAACAGCAGCCGTACCATCGAGCTGGTGCTGGCCGATACGGTAGACCTGCGGCATGTCCTGCTCGAAGATTTCCGGATCACGCCCGACGCCCGGATCATCGACAATGTGACCCACCAGGAGCTGGACACCCTCGACTCCTACTACCTCGACCTGACGCAGGGAAGCGCCGAATACGCCATCCCTTCGCCCGAACAGAAACCCTATACCTTTACGGTCATCACCTATCAGGACTACATCTGGACACTCAAAGCCACCCAGAATATCGAGCGGGTATTCACCCTGGCCGACGGCCAGCAGATCGGCGAAGCCAAATTCAGCGCCACGGGTTACAGTGTGATAGCCTATGTGCCCGAAACGGTTCCCTTGACCGGCATCGATATTCAGGAACTCAAGTTAGGGCCTTCCAACGCAACGATGGCCTGGGTCAAAGCGGACGGGACTGTGGTCGAGGATGTGGATGTCAAGACCATTCACGATTTCACCCTGCCGCAGCACTTTATCGTCAAATTTTTCGACATCACCCAGGAGTGGACTGTTTCCGTCGAGCAGTCGGCCCAGTACGTGACCGAGATGTCGGTCAATCCGTGGGCCAAATTCGCCTACCTTTCGGCGCAGGGGCTTACCTCGGCCGGGACATGCGGTTTCCAGATCCGGAAAGCCGGGGCCGGGGACGACGCCTGGACGGATGTGGCGGCCACCGTCGACGGCGTGCAGTTCTCGGGCAAGGCCACCGGCCTTACGCCGTCCACCCAGTATGAAGCCAGGGGCGTGATCGGAACTAATTACGGTGACGTAGTCGCCTTTACGACGGACGACACACCGGCGATTCCCAACCTGAATCTGGACCAGTGGACACTGGCCAAGACCACCTGGTACCCGAACTCCGATGCTGCCAACTCCTACTGGGCGACAGGGAACAAAGGCGTGACCCTGGCGGGCAAAGCGTCGATCAGTGTGCCGACCGACGTGACCGTCGACGGAACCGGAGAAGCGGCCCAGCTGACCACTATCGGAGGCGTTCCTTTCGCCCAGATAGCCGCAGGGAATATCTTTATCGGGGACTTCGTGATCTCAAGCCTGCCGACCAATTTGCCGGCGATGCGGAAATGCCCGAGATTCGGGCGGCCTTATACCGGCCGGCCCACGTCGCTCACCGGGTGGTATAAATACACCTCCGCCACGATCGATATCGCCGCCGATAAGAACCTGCCCGACCTGATCGCCAAAATAGGTCAGCCGGACGAATGCCACATATACATCAGCCTCGAAAACTGGGGCGGGGCCAGCGAAAGGCCGTTGGGAACGAGTGCGACGTCATTGTCGGATCCCAGCGTGATCGGATACGGTGAATTCCATACTTCGCAGACCATAGGCGAATACACTCCGTTCACGATCGATATCGAATACAAGAACACCACCGACAAGCCCACGCATATCGTCCTTGTCGCGACCTCCAGCCGTTGGGGCGGCGACTTCTGCGGCGGCACGGGAAGCGTACTGCTCGTGGACGATATGGAGATCAGTTTCGATTAGGTTACCCGTCTCAAGGCGGAACAGGCAAGGCCGGTGGGGGAAGAAGATTCCCCCACCGGCCTTTTGGTTCCCGGAAATTGCAGGGCAGTCGTTTGCAGGAAAGCGGAAAAATCCGTAATATTGTAGATTTGGTTACGGTTCGTACTTTACGCTCTCCGCAACAAACAACCCGAATAAACCACTGCCTAAACTACTAACATCGATATGAAATCCTCCATATTGCGGTCTTGCCTGCTGGGCGGGATCATCTTTGCTTGCGGCTGGGGGACGGGAGGCATTGTCCCTTCCGTTTCGGCTGCTTTGCCGGGCTTCGGTCAGGCCGCTCCTGCGGCGCCAGCGAACGCCCCGCTTTTCACCACCGATATCGCCGTGCTCTCCGACGGCCGGATCGTCACCTCCAATAAAGGGAACAGATCCGTGCGGATCTACGCGCCGGGCAATTTCAACGCTCCCGTCAAAGAGTGGGAGTTCGAACAGATACCCACCGGCGTTGCTACCGGGAGTGCGGACGGCAACGAAAAGATCTACGTCACCACGTTCGAAAAACGCGGGACCCTCGAAGTGATCGACCTGACATCGGGCCGTGTGGAACGCTCCATTCCGGTGGGATCGGGAGCCACCTCGCCCGTCGTTTCGCAGGACGGGACTAAAGTCTATGTCCTGAACCAGTTCGGCACCACCGTGATGGAAGTCGATCCGGAGGGGGGCGTCGTGCTGAGAACCGCGCCGGTGCTGCGCGAACCCAAAGGCGCGGTAGTCTCCAAAGACGGGAAATACCTGTTCGTGGCCAACTTCCTGCCGGCCCAGCGGGCCGATCTGGACTATGTGGCGGCGGACGTGTCCGTGATCGACCTGGCGGATTTCAAAAAAATCAAGGACATCAAGCTCGCCAACGGCAGCAATGCTCTGCGGGGGATCGCGCTGAGCCCGGACGGAAAATACGTTCTCGTGTCGCACAACATGGGGCGGTTCACCGTTCCCACCTCGCAGTTGCAGCAGGGTTGGATGAACACCAGCGCCCTGAGCATCGTCGACGCCGAAAAACTCACATTCGAAGGCGGCATCGTGCTGGACGAACCGGAACACGGGGCGGCCGGTATCTGGGACATCAAAAGCGTGGGGGACAAGATCTACGTGACCCATTCGGGGACGCACGACCTCAGCGTGATTGACTATCCCGCGATGGAGGCCAAGCTCAAGGCCTATACCGGAACCAAGGAGAACCTCTCTTATGACCTGCGGTTTATGTACGGCATCCGGGAGCGGATCAAGCTCGGGGGGAACGGGCCGCGCAAAATGGCCGTATCGAAAGACGGCAAACAAATTTACATCCCGACCTATTTCGCCGATACTTTGAACGTGTTCGATGTGGCGGGGAATACCGTCGGGGCTAAGTATGCTTTGGTCAGGGACCGGAAAGAGAGCGACGCGCAGGCGGGCGAGCGGATCTTCAACGACGCGGAATACTGCTTCCAGAACTGGCAGTCCTGCAACGGCTGCCATCCGGGCGACGCCCGTACCGACGGCATGAACTGGGACCTGATGAACGACGGTATCGGCAACTCCAAGAACTGCAAGAGCCTGCTATACTCGCATTTCACGCCGCCGTGCATGATCTCCGGCATCCGGGCCAACGCCGAGATCGCCGACCGGAAAGGCTTTACCCATATCCAGTTTTATGAGATACCGGAGGATATGGCCACGCAGGTGGATACTTACCTGAAAGGGCTGAAAGCCGTGCCCAGCCCCTATCTGGTCGACGGCCAGCTCTCCGAAAAAGCCAAACAGGGACAGAAAGTGTTCCAGAAGCTCAAGTGCGACGAATGCCATAACGGCGAGTACTATACCGATATGCAGATGCACCGCATCGGCGACGACATCGAGTTCGAGAAGGGATGGGACACGCCGACCCTGCGCGAAGTGTGGCGCACCGCCCCGTACCTGTTCGACGGCCGGGCGGCCACGATGAAAGAGGTTTTCGAAGTGCACAAACACGGCCTCGAAGGGAAGAAAGTGAGCGCCAAGGATATCGACGCGCTGGTGGAATACGTCAATTCGCTGTAACGTATGGGATTCAGGGTCATTTATAACATAGACAAGGTCTGGTTCCGGGATTTCGGCCAGATGGTCGGCGAGATGCTCGACAAGCTCACCGAAACGACCCGCGAGCGCGGGATCGTGCCGCTGCGGCTGGCCTTCTTCGGCAACCCGGACGACAACGGGCAATACCTGGAGCACAGGAACTGGCTGCTGTCGCTGATCCGCGAGCGGTGCGACCGGTTCGGGTGGCGGATGCCGCTGGTGAGCTACGTGGCCCAGAAATCGCTTGATTCGGGGTTGGTGATGGAGTCGCAGTGCGTGTCGCGCGAAAACTCCGCTTTGGTGCGGGAACACCTTTCCGCGGAGGGTGTGCGCTATTTTACCGTCGAAACCCGGGAGGGGAAACGTTTGTTTACCGAAGGGATACTGCCCTCGTCGCTCGACGCGCCGATTCTGGAACAGTCCGACGAAGTGCTGGGCAAGTTGGGGGCCGTGCTCGACGCCGAGAAGATGGACATCAACACCATCGTGCGGCAGTGGAACTATATCGAGCGGATCACCTGTGTGCCCCTTGGGGAAGGGGCGAACCAGCACTACCAGGACTTCAACGACGCCCGGTCGCACTTTTACGCCCGCACCGAGTGGAAAGGCGGTTATCCGGCCGCCACGGGGATCGGGACTTCGCACGGCGGGATCATGGTCGAGGTGGACGCGGTGGACCTGAAATGCCGTAAATGCGCTGCGGTGGCGCTGGACAACGCTTTGCAGGTCGCGGCCCACGACTATTCGCAGAACGTGCTGGTCGGGGTGGCCGACAAGATATTCAGGCACAAGACCACGCCCAAATTCGAGCGGGCCAAGGCGGTAGTGAGCCCGGAATCGGGGTTGCAGGTCTATATCTCCGGCACGGCGGCCATTCGCGGGGAGGCTTCGCTGACCGGCGTGGGGATCGCCAAGCAGACCGTCACCACACTTGAGAATATAGAGTACCTCATTTCGCGCCAGAACCTGCGCAAACACGGCATCAAAGCGGAAAAAACGCCCGAAATCCAAATATTTCGCGTATATTTGAAAGCCGAGAACCTGCTCGACGAGGCGCGGCGGATCGTGTGCGAAAAGTATCCGGGCGTCAAGGCTTTGTATGTGCTGACCGACGTGTGCCGCGACGAACTGCTGATCGAGATCGAAGGGGTGGCTTTCACGGCAGAGTAGCTTCGCCGGTGACGAGCCGTATGGATAGGGAAACCGTAAAAAACATAAAATCTAACACCATGAAAAAAGTCAACTTTTTCCAAGCATCGATGATCGCGCTCTGCGGAGCCGCGCTGACCCTGACTTCGTGCGGCGGGTCGTGCCCGGCCGGTCAGGACGGCGACTCGACCGCTGTAAAAACTACCGAAATGAAAAAAGCACCTTACCAGAAAAAGTACACCAACGCCGATTTCTATGACGCGCAGGGCAACTTCAAGCAGGACGTGGCCAAAGAGGCGTTCCTGGACATGTTCGATTACTACGGCGTGCCATTCACCCCGCTGATGGAGAAAGACATCTGGTTCACCGACTTCGGCTTGGGCGACTTCGAGAACACCGGCATGGGCGGTATCTTCTGGATCAACGACTCCACCTACGGCTACTTTGCGCACAGCATCTACCTGCTGCCCGGCCAGATGATCCCGGAGCACAAACACGTGAAAACCGCTTTCCCGGCCAAACAGGAATCCTGGCTGGTGGACAAGGGCTGGGTGTATAACTTCTCGGAAGTCGGCGACGCTACCGAAGGGGCCGAGGCTCTGGTTCCGGCTACGCAGAAGGCTACTACCGTGTCGAAAAACTTTGTGAAGCAGAACCAGGGCGAACTGCTGACCCTCAAAACGCCGGAAAGCTGGCACTTCATGATGGCCGGTCCGGAAGGGGCCATCGTGTGGGAATTCGCCAACTACCACGACGGCGACGGCCTGCGGTTCACCAACACCAAGGCTGCGCTCTAAACCTGTTCTTCCAGGAAACGCTGTACGATGTGCGGAGGCGGGGGCTGAGTCTTCGTCCTCCGCATTGTGACAAATACTAACCCAATAAGATACGACCCAATAATGAGAACATTTGACCATGTCGGCATACCGACCGCAGAGTCCAAACCGGGCGAAGTGTATAACGAAGGGATGAAAGTGTGGCTGACCAATTTTTCGAAAAGCCCGAACCGCATCGAGTGGCTTCGCTTCGACAAGGACTCGTGGATGCCGCAGCTGATCCAGAGCACCGCGCATATGGCTTATCAGGTGACCGATCCCGAGGCGGAGATGAAGGGGAAGACCGTGCTGCTGCCGCCGACCGACTGCGGGGGCGGCAACTGGATCGCCTTCGTCGAAGAGGAGGGGATCGCCGTGGAACTGATGTGGCAGGTTAAATAATAACTCTATTAAATACGTTGATACAGAGATGAATAAATTCATAAATTCGACCGAGAACATCACCGCTGAATTATTGGAAGGGTATACTATGGCCTTTTCCGACACCGTGACGCTCGGTGCCGAGAACATCGTTGTTCGCACCAACCCCAAAGCGGAGGATAAAGTGT
>JAJBVQ010000017.1 GCA_020859745.1 Rikenellaceae bacterium | reverse complement strand
GGCCGAGATGACCAGTGTGATGATGGAGGTGGCTACCGAAGTGCAGGGCATGTCGATACCGATGAAGATGGTGCTCAAGGAGCCGGGAAAACTGAATGTGGACATGGAGATGGGGGGACAGAAGATGAAGATGGTGTCCGACGGCAGCCAAGGCTGGATCAGCGTACCGGGGCAGGGCGTGATGCCGATGCCCAAGGAGGCGCTGGACCAGATGAAGGAGCAGACCAATATCAGCCAGAATTACCGCTGGAACATGAAAGACTATACCTATAAAATGGCGGGCGAGGTGAAGGAGGGGGACCGCACCTATATAGGGGTGTCGATGACGGCGAAGAAGCCGCAGCCGCAGATCAGCAACATGATCGTCTATTTCGACAAGGCCACGGGCCTGGTGGCTTATTCGACCATGGATGTCTCACAGGGCGGCCAGGTCACTCCCGCGCGCATGGATTTCAGCGACTATAAGACCTTCGGCAAACTCAAGCTGCCTTCGAAATACCGGATGCTGGTGGACGGCACGGAGATGATGACCATGGAGATCAAAGTGCTCGAATACGACTATCCGACCACGGACGCCATGTTCGCCAAGCCCGAATAGAGAACTTCGGATAGGTTCATACCTCTATTATCCTGATCCCTTTGCGAAGTTTGACCCCCTGCATCCGTACAACGGATGCAGGGTTTTTTATCTGTTTCCGCGGCGGGTGGAACGATATTTGCCGTTAAACCGTCCAGAATCAAAATGATGATGCCATGAAAGCAAAGGAACTGACCAAGACCGAATTTCTGAAAGAGGTGGTCAACTACGAGGAGAATCCCTCGGAATGGAAATACCTGGGCGACAAGCCCTGCCTGGTGGATTTTTATGCCGCCTGGTGCGGACCGTGCCGGATGGTAGCGCCGATACTGGAGGAACTGGCCGGAGAGTACCACGGCAAGGTCGATATTTACAAAGTGGATACCGAGAAGGAGCAGGAGTTGGCGGCCGCGTTCGGGATACGCAGTATTCCCTCGTTGTTGTTCTGTCCCAAGACCGGAAGGCCCCAGATGGTGCAGGGGGCCATGTCGAAGACCGACCTGAAGAAGATGATTGACGAGGTGCTGTTGGTCAAGTAGGATCGTTTTATGAAAGAGGGGCCGGGAACTTTACAGTTCCCGGCCCCTGTCGTTTAGCGCTTGCGTCCGATGTAGAAGACGTAGCCGTAGTAATCGTTGTACCGGTCGTAGAAGGCGGCCTCTTCGCGCAGCCGTTCAACGAATAGAGTGGCTGCCGGGCTGTGGCCGCGGTCGTCGAGGAACGTTTCGATTACGTCATCCATTGGCTTGTAATACTCGGTTTTCCAGCAACTTGCCGGCAGGACGAAATGTGCCAGCGGCAAATAACCGGCCCTGTCCATATGCAGGATGTTTTCTTCGATGGTTCCCGGTGCAATGCCGTTGTCGGCGGCGTATTTATCGACCGCTGCGGGACGTTCCGGCGTCAGCCAGGTGAATTCGGAAACGGCGATATGGCCGCCGGGTTTCAGGAAGCGGCTCCATTCCCTCATCCCGCGCTCGAAACCGATATGGGTGATAGCGCCTTCTGACCAGAGCAGGTCGAAGCTCTCCGGTGCAAAAGGAAGCGCTTCCATCGAGGCTTCGACAGCGGCTACCCGGCTTGCAATCCCCTCCTGTCGGGCGTGTTCGTTCAGCTTGGCGACGAACTCCGGCAGGATGTCCACAGCCGTGATCTGTGCGTCGGTGCTCCGGGCCAGGGTAAAGGTTTGGCGACCGGTGCCGCATCCGATATCAGCGATCCGTGCACTGTCGGGCAGTGATCCGATGTGTCGCAGGGCCAGCCGGGTAGCGTCGTCGCTGCCGGGTCCCTGCCGGGGCAGGCGGCCGAAAAAGTCTGCGATGAGTGTCATATCGAATTCGGTAATAGGTACGTGGTTTTGTTCCATGATAAATGGTATGGTTGTTCGGAAACGTCCGGCGTGCGGGGTCTCCTGTTTGTTGTTGAATGTATATGGGAATCAGTTCCGGGAGATGTCCCGGAAAATCAGGGGCGGTCCTGCGTTATGCAAGACCGTTACGCAAGGATCTGCTGTGCGGAAAGTGTTTTCATCCGGTGCAAAGATGATAAGTTTTTCGGTGACTGCCAAATTTCCGGAAAGGGAAAAGGTGCTTTGAACAAGAAAAGGGACTTTTAGGTCCCTTTTCTGTGAATTTGTGGAGCTGGAGGGAATCGAACCCTCGTCCAAACGAGGAACCCCGAAGCTTTCTACATGCTTAGTTTCCGCTTGATTGTCGGGAGGCGGCCAGGAGGGAAACACCCGAGCCGGATCCGTAGTCCGTAAAATTTCGCCCCGCAGGCCGGACACCCGTGAAGCTATCTTTTAATTGATTGATACCCATTGCCAAACAAGGCTAAAAGCGGTCCCAGCATGGCGGGTACTCGTCGGCCCGGTACCTGGACCGGGCGGATTAAGGTAATTTTACTTGGTAAAATTACGCAGCGAGTGCGTAGCTATTATTGCCATTTGTAGTTTGAAAGTTCCGATTAACGAGGCCCCTTACAACCCTCGGCATGCTTACCTCAAGACTCTAAACCCGCTGTCAAAACCGGTCAGCCCCAAGTGTGGTTATATAACGGTGTGCAGTAATGGCAAATTGCGCACCGTACCGAAAGTCCGGCCTACAAAGATAGTAAATATTTTCCGGGAAATCAGAGTTGTTCCGGATCGAGTTCCGTCACGTACCCCTCCTCCAGCAGCCACGTCCGCCCCGGATACTGTCGGATATTGGCGATGTTGTGCGTCGATATGATTACTGTCCGCCCCTCGTCGGCGATGCTTCGGAACAGTTCCATCACCTCCACTGTGGCATTCGGGTCCAGGTTGGCCGTCGGTTCGTCCGCCAGCACGATCTGCGGGTTGTTCAGCAAAGCCCGCGCGATTCCCGCCCGCTGGCGTTCGCCGCCCGATAGTTGGTAGGGGTAGGAGTGCGCTTTGTGGCTCATATAGGTCAGGCTCAGGACCGCCTCGATCCGGTTGTTGATCGCCCCGGCGTCACGCCAGTCCGTAGCCCGCAGAACGAATTCGAGATTCTGATACACCGTGCAGTCGTCCAGCAGGGTCGCCTCCTGGAACACGATGCCCAACTGCCTGCGCAGGTACGGCACCTGCTTGCGGGCCAGCGAGTGCAGCGCGAAACCGGCGATCTGTCCGCGCCCGACCAGCAGGGGCAATTCGCCGTAAAGCGTTTTCAGGAGGCTGCTTTTGCCGCTCCCCACGCGCCCGACCAGGTAGATCAGCTCGCCGGGATAGGCGTAGAGGTTGACATCCCGCAGCACTTCCCGGCGGGAGTCTTTTTGAAATATCACGGCGTCCGTGAGCTGTAGCGAAGGTCGGTCCTGCATGGTCATTCTATGGACAAATATACGCTTTTTCAGGAACGGGCGGTATAGTCTTTGGCCAATCCCCCCTCCGCCGTTTCCTTGTAGAGGCTCGGCAGGTCGTGGCCCGTCTGGCGCATCACCTCCACCACCTGGTCGAAGCTCACGCGGTGTTTGCCGTCCGAATAGGTCGCGTAAATATTCGAGTCCAAGGCCCGCGCGGCTGCATAGGCGTTCCGTTCGATGCAGGGGATCTGCACCAGCCCGCAGATCGGGTCGCAGGTCAGCCCCAAGTGGTGTTCGAGTCCCATCTCCGCCGCATATTCGATCTGTGCCGGCGTGCCGCCGAACAACTGGCACGAAGCCGCCGCAGCCATCGCGCACGCCACCCCCACTTCGCCCTGGCAGCCCACCTCCGCACCCGACACCGACGCATTGTGCTTGACCACGTTGCCGAACAGTCCTGCCGTCGCCAGCGCCCGCAGCATCCGCGGCTTGATAAAGTCTCGCGTCTGTTGCAAATGGAACAAGACCGCCGGCATCACGCCAGACGAGCCGCAGGTCGGCGCCGTGACGATCTCCCCGCCGGCGGCATTCTCCTCCGAGGTCGCCAGGGCATAGGCGTAGACCAGCCCCCGGCTGCGCATGGCTTCTGAGTATCCTTTGGAGCGGATATAGTAATCCCCCGCCTTTCTCCGAACACCGAGGCCTCCCGGCAGCACGCCTTCGGTCTCCAGTCCGCGCCGGATGCCCTCCTGCATCACGGCCCACACCCGGTCGAGGTAGTCCCAGATCTCCGGCCCCTCGCACTGCTCGACGTATTCCCAATAAGAGCATCCCGTTTTTTCGCACCACGCCTGAATCTCGGCGATGGTGCTCATCCGGTAGATCATCACCGGCGGCTCGGCGGCCGTCTCTTCGTTGGCCAACGAGCCGCCGCCGATACTGTAGATCCGCCAGCTCTCGCGCGGCTTCCCGGCATCCCCGTAATAGCTGTCGAACTGCATGCCGTTGGGGTGGAACGGCAGGAAAACGTCCGGTTTCCAATGGATCAGGGTCGGTGCTTCGGGTTCCAGCACGTCGAGGATGGCTTTGTCCGTAAAGTGTCCTTTCCCGGTGGCGGCTAGGCTGCCGAAGAGCGTCACTTCGTAACGCGAAGCGCCGGGGTTGCGTTCGAGAAATTCCAGGGCCGCCTTGCGCGGAGCCATCGTGTGGCTGCTGGAGGGGCCGTTTCCGATGCGGTAGATGCCTTTGATCGATTCCATGGATGTTTTTGCGTTGGGTTCCCAAAGATACGCTTTTTCCGTTTGCGGGTTCTGAAAAAGAGTATATCTTTGTCGCTGGCAATGGTTCGCCGATGGCACCCTTTAATGCGGGGGTGCGGGCGATCAAAAGGGAACCGGGTGCAAGTCCCGGACAGTCCCGCTGCTGTGAGCCCCATCCGGCCGGAAGGCCGGATAGCGGGTGCAGGACAATCTTAGCTCTATGCCACTGTTCGTGGGCCGCCCGTTTTCAGGAATGCGCGGCGCGGAAGAATGGGAAGGCGGCGTCCAGTGCACTCCGGGGTAAGTCAGAAGACCTGCCTTGCCGTTATTGTTGTCCGCTTTCGGGGATTTGGAGCCGGAGAACGCCTGTATGGAATTCTTATGTAATCATGGATTTTTCCGCCTGTGCGGCGGGAAAAGTTTTACGTCGGGAAACGGCGCGTCGTGCCGCGTACCGGGAATTTGTACCGGAGAGGGTTCCCGCTGCGGCTCCGCCCCAGGTATGGGCAGGCAAAGGAGACGATTAACCAAATAATTATAGAAAGAAAGATGAAAAAGATCAACCTGTTGCTGGCCGCATCGGCCGCTCTGTTGCTGTTCGGCTGTAATGACAAAGGCGGCGGCGTGGACATTCCGGGCCCGAAAACCCAGGGTTTCTACATCCTCGGTGAAGGCTCCTTCGGCTCCGATAATTCGACGCTTTACTATTATGACCTGAACACGAATGCGTTGACGGACCGCTTTACGATAGCGAATCCGGGCGCTGTGCTGGGAAATACGGCCATCGACATGAAGGTTTACGGTTCAAAACTCTATGTGGCCGTGGATGTAAGCAATAAGGTGCTGGTGATGGACGCCGCTTCGGGCCGCATTCTGGAGGACATCGACATGGGGCAGGCGGATAACAAAGACCGGGAACCGCGCGGGCTCGCCTGCGCTGCGGGCAAAGTGTTCGTGTCGCTCTACAGCGGCGAAGTGGCACGGATCGACACGCTGAACTATGCGGTGGATTACACGCCGTACAGCGGTGCTTTCAAATACAGCGAAGGGATCGTCGAAGTGAGCGAACAGAAGCTGTGCGTAGCCAATTCGGGCTATGGGAGCGGCAATACGGTCATAGTAGTAGACATTCCGAGTTTTACGGTAACCGGAGAGATAACCGTTCCGACCAATCCGAACGAACTGGCGGTTGCCGGCGACAATACGGTCTACTTGGCTACCTGGACCGATTATACTACGGGTGCCCCGGCCGCGTTGCACAAGCTCGACCTCACGGCCAAAACCTATACGACCATTCCGAATGTCGAAGTGCAGCGGATCGCTATTTACGGGCAGAAATTGTACGGTACCAACCTGGTTTACGGAGGTGCGCCGGATTATGCCCCGACCTCCTCGATGGTAAAAGTGAATCTCAGTGACGGTTCGGTTGAGACGATGATCCAGCCGAAAAGCGGGTCTTCGTTCAATGGGGTGAATGTCAATCCGCTGAACGGCTATGTGTATGTGATGGACGGCAATTCGGTGCTGCGTTTCGATGAAAAGGGCACCGGGCTTTCGCCGATTGCGAACGCGGGCAACCGCCTCAATACGGTGGCATTTTTCAATAAAGTGACTAAATAAAAACTTTGTAGTGTAAGGTTTTTATTCGTGATGCGGCCTCCCTGCCGGGTGGCTGCGAGGGCACGGGGTGGTGGTTCTCCCCGTGCTTTTTTTGTGTCCGCGGGCGAAAGGGGCGGCGCCGTTGTCACCGGTGCCGGCGATTTTCACTACATTTGTGCTGCTACTAACACCAATTCTTACTTTTCAATGGCAAAACAGACCATTCTGCTTCCGGCGTTGGCCGCCTTGTGCCTGGCGGGAAGCGCCGCGGCGCAGGGTTTCGACAAAGCCGGAAAACCGGTGATCCGTCCGGAATACCGGCCCAAAGGCGAAATTTACCGCGACGGCTGGATCGACTTCAACAAGAACGGCAAAAAAGACATTTTCGAAGACCCCGCGCAGCCTGTGGAAAAGCGGATCGAAGACCTGCTTTCGCAGATGAACCTCGACGAAAAGACCGCCCAGATGGCTACCCTGTACGGTTACGGGCGCGTGCTGACCGACGACCTGCCCAAACCGGAGTGGAAGACCGACCGTATCTGGAAGGACGGCATCGGGGCGATCGACGAGCACCTGAACGGCTATCCGCCGGGGCGCAGGAACCGGAGCAACCCGTATGTGTGGCCGGCGTCGAACCATGCGTGGGCGATCAACGAGGTACAACGGTTTTTCGTCGAGGATACACGGCTGGGGATTCCGGTCGATTTCACGAATGAAGGGTTGCGGGGCGTGGAGAGTTTCAAGGCGACCAATTTCCCGACGCAGTTAGGGGTGGGGCATACGTGGAACCGTGCGTTGGTCTACAAGATGGGCGAGATCGAGGGGCGCGAGGCAAAGGCTCTGGGATACACCAATATCTACTCGCCGATCCTCGACGTGGGGCGCGACCAACGGTGGGGACGCTACGAGGAGGTCTACGGCGAGTCGCCTTATCTGGTGGCGGAGCTCGGCATCCAGATGGTGCGCGGGATTCAGGACCAGGGGGTGGCGGCCACGGCTAAGCATTTTGTGGGGTACAGCAACGGAAAGGGGGCGCGCGAAGGGATGGCGCGGAACAATCCGCAGATGTCGCTGCGAGAAATGGAGCAGATCCATGTCTATCCGTTCGGCCGGGTGATCCGGGAGGCCGGTTTGTTGGGTATCATGAGCTCCTATAACGATTTCGACGGCGAACCGATACAGGGGAGCTACCATTGGCTGACCGAGGTGCTGCGGGGTCGGTACGGTTTCCGGGGCTACGTGGTGTCGGACAGCGATGCGGTGGAGTACCTGTACTCGAAGCATTTCACGGCGGTGGATATGAAGGAGGCGGTGCGGCAGGCGGTCGAGGCGGGCCTCAATGTGCGGTGCACGTTCCGGTCGCCGGACTCGTTCATCGTGCCGCTGCGCGAGCTGGTCAAAGAGGGGGCGTTGAGCGAGGAGGTGATCGACGACCGGGTGCGGGACATCCTGCGGGTCAAGTTCCTGTGCGGCTTGTTCGACAATCCGTACCGCAACGACCTGAAGGCATCGGATGCGGAGGTGTGCAGCGAGGCGAACGAGGCGGTGGCGAAGCAGATTTCGCTGGAATCCATAGTGCTTTTGAAAAACGAGGCGAATACGCTGCCGGTCAGCCGCGACAGTGCGCGGCGTATTGCGGTGATCGGGCCGAATGCGACGGCCACGGACTTCGTGACGGCGCGTTACGGCCCGAATGCGGTGGAACCGGTGAGCGTGCTGGACGGTATCCGCGCGGCGGCAGGCGCGGCGGAGGTGGTCTATGCGAAGGGTTGCGAGCTGGTGGACGACAATTGGCCGGATTCGGAGTTGATGGATTATCCGCTGACGGCTGCCGAAAAAGATAGTATGGCCGCTGCCTATGCTGTGGCGGAACAAGCGGATGTGGTGGTGATGGTGCTGGGCGGCGGGACGCGGACATGCGGCGAGAACAAGTCGCGGTCGAGCCTCGACCTGCCGGGTCGGCAGCAACAACTGTTGGAGGCGATCACACCGCTCAGGGAAAAGGGTAAAAAGGTCGTTTTGGTACTGGTCAACGGGCGGCCGCTCTCCATTAATTGGGCGGACAAGTATGTGCCGGCGATCGTGGAGGCTTGGTATCCGGGGCAGCACGGGGGGACGGCGGTGGCCGAGGTGCTGTTCGGCGACTACAATCCGGGCGGCAAGCTGACGGTGACTTTCCCGCGCAGCGTAGGGCAGATCCCGTTCAACTTCCCGACGCTGCCGTCGGCGCAGAGCGACTCGTGGGGAGCGAACGGGCCGAAGAGCCATCGGGCGAGGGTCAACGGGGCATTGTATCCGTTCGGTTTCGGCCTGAGTTATACAACGTTTGCGTACAGCGATCTGGAACTGTCGGACACGGTCATCACGCCGCATCAGGGGCTGACGGTTTCGTGCACGGTGACCAATACGGGCAAGCGGGCCGGGGACGAGGTGGTGCAGCTGTACCTGCACGATAAGGTCGCTTCGGTGATGGCCTACGAAAAGGTGTTGCGCGGTTTCGAGCGGGTGCATCTGGCTCCGGGCGAAAGCAAACGGGTGGAGTTCAAACTCTATCCGCGCGACTTGGAGATCCTTGACCTGCATTACAAATGGACGGTCGAACCGGGCGATTTCACGGTGATGGTGGGTGCTTCGTCGGAGGATATCAAGTTGAAGCATGATTTCACGGTCGTGGAGGCGGGGCGTCTGCTGGAGATGCGCGCGAGCGAACGGAAAGGCTCGCTGGCATCGAAAGTGTCGGCCAGCATCGACGACGACAAGGCGGCCAACACGGTGGACGGCAACCTGAACACGGTGTGGGAAGGGACTCCGAACCAGTATATTACGTATGAACTTCGCAGCGGGGCGAAGCCGACTTCGATCGGGATCGCCTGGGACGAAGGGGCGCCGGTGGAGTTCGAGATCCAGCTTTCGAGCGGCGGCGGATTGTTCATTCCGGTGTGGCGCGGAAAGAGCCGCCTCAATAACGGTTCGATGGAAACCTATACCTTCGACGGGGCGACGTCCAGCGACCTGCGTATCCTGATCCTGAACGGTAAAGGGCGAATCAAGGAGATGAAACTGGACGAACTTTAGGATTCGGCGGGCATGATCGAACGGGCGGGACATCCGGAAGGGGGTGTCCCGCCCGTTCCTATTTCGGGAGCCGGTATTCCCGGCGGAACGTGTAGTAAACCGTTCGCGAAACGTTGAAAGTGCGGCAGATATGGTTTACCGTGCGCCCCTGCCGGAGCATGGCGGCAATCTGCTGGCGGTTGTCGATCAGTATGCGCTGCTTGACGTTGCTGCCCTGCGGCCTGCCGATGTGTATGCCTTCGGACCTGCGCAGGGCGAGGGCCTCTTTGGTGCGCATGGACATCAGATTGTGCTCTATCTCGGCCACCAATCCGAATGCGAAGGCGAGGACTTTACTGTTGATGCTGTTGTCGAACGCGTAACCGTCTTTGGTGCTGTAGAGGATGATGTTTTTTTCGAGGCACCGGCCCATAATGGACATGATCTCGGTGAGGGTGCGGCTCAGGCGCGAAATCTCGGTGACGATCAGCGTGTCGCCGCTGTTCATCCGGCGGAGCAGGGGGCCGAGCTTGCGGTCTTTATTCTGAGTTTTTCCACTGACCGTTTCGGTCACCCACCGGTCGATCGTCAGGTTGCGGGATTCGGCGAATCTTCTGATCTCTTCTTTTTGGTTTTCAATGTGTTGCTTTTCGGTGCTGACTCTAAGGTAGGCGATTACAGGCATAGGTTCATGGGTTAGTGGAAAATAATGCTCAAAGTAAAAAATATGACAGATAATATTATAGCTCTATCGGTCTTTTCCATGACGATTTACCTGTGCCGAAAAGCGTTCGTTTAAATGAACACTTCAAAGACAATGCGATACGAAACAGGATTTATGACAGAAACCAAATCGTATCTGCCAGAAAGCTAATAATTTAGTCATAAAAATATAAGGGATTTAAATATTATGATTATCTTTGTTTCAGCCAGTTATATATAAACGAACGTTTATTTGACAGGTTTATCTATGTAACTGGTTGTTTGTTAATTTGTTACATAGTGGTTTTATGAAAAAGGACAAAAATGGCATTATTCGGGGTTATTTCCGTCCTAAATCGGGAGCGGACGACCTGCAAGGGGGAATTACGGCGCTCGTGGAAGCCGGAGTAGCGAGCGGAAATCTGTTTTTCGAGCAGGAAGGAACGGCTGAACTGGAGCGACTGCTCGGGTTACTTGAAAAGGGCGATACGATCGTCGTGTTGCGGTTACGGGACATCTGCCGGAATATCGGCGAGCTTTTCGGGCTGGTGCGCCGGTTGTTGTTGCAGGGAGTGGTTTTGAAATCAGTGGGCGAACCTTGGTTCCGCCTGTCGGGGGATATGATGCAGGATGCGGCGCTGTATGAATTGATCAGCCATCTGTATGACCTTTCGTGTTGTTTGGGAACGGAGGTATCGACGGCTGTCCCTGCGGCCCGCAAACCGGTAGGGCGTCCGCGGGGTATTCGGGCGGACTATCGCAAAAAGCTGGAGGCGGCTCTCAAACTTTACACGGAACGCAGCGAACTTTCAGTCGCGGAAATTTGCGGAACGGTAGGACTGAACCAGCGGACTTTCTACCGCTATCTGGACCAGCAGGGTTTCCGGGTGGTGCACCGGCCGAAAGGGCGTAAGGCGAAACAGAGTGCCCGGACTTCGTAGAACCGGGCACTTTCCACCCTCCTGCCGGAACTATTTCCGGTCGAAAAACGGGCTTTTTCCCGTTGCGCTGACCGGGATGGCGAGGATAGCCCGGCAGCCCGGCAGCAGATCCATCGCCAAGGCCGCCACGCCCGCCGAATACATCACGCGGCAGTCGGCGCGGCGGTCGGCCGCCACCGATACGGCCGAACCGACGGCGATGCCCAGATCGTTCGTGTTGAATGCGCAGGGGGCCAACGGCGCCTGCCGGGCTTTGTCCGCGCAGGTGGGGAAACCGCACCAGCCGCAGTTCAGGTCCATCACGGCATAGCGGGTTCCGATCAGCACGACGGCTCCGGCCTGACGGATATTCTCCCCGTCGCGGGCGAAGAAACCCCGCCCCGGTGCTTGGCTCATCTCCTCGAGCTTGTCCGACAGGCGTGCGATATCCACGCCGGTGAGCATGGCGATTTCGAGGTGGTCGATGCCGCGCGCCTTGGGAGCCGTGCGTGCGGCGTTCATCATCAGGGCGGCTGTCTGCCGCAGTGTTTCGTTGCGTGTATCGTTTTGCGTTTCGATCATGGCTGGTGGTTTTTGATTGGTTTCCGAACTCAAATGTACTGAAAAGTTATCGCATCCGGATATCGGTCAGATCGCGTCTTTTTTAGCGTATTCTGAGAACTCGCAGCCGTAGGTTTCGGCCAGGTAATCGTTCAGCTCGTCGGCTTTGAAAGCCAGTCCGGTAATATTCTTCTTAACCTGGTCGGCATAGCCGGAAAAGATGTCCGAAATGTGGATCCGGTAGGCGATATAGATTTGGTTGTCCTCGATGCCCAGTTTGTAGGGCCGCAGGTCTTCGCTCACCAGATAGGTCAGGACGGGTTCCAACTCTTTTTTAGGCAGCACGTTGATCGGCGAGGTGCAGAACAGGTAGCTCCGCTGGTAGACGAACAGCCAGATTTCCGAGCTGCCTTGGTGGAATTTCCAGGCCTCCGGCCCTACACGGGCCGGCACCGGGTCGACCCCCATGTCGGCGATCGCCTCCTCGCAGAACATAGTCAGGTCGGTCAGCGTTCTCTCTTTGAATATAGTTTCCGGTAGTTTGTCGTCGCGCTGGAGATCGAAACGACCAGTGTCCGGCTCTCCCTCCATGATCTTTTTCATCGCAGCGTGCAGGATCGGGGCCGCTTGGTCCCACGGCATGGCCGAGGTGCGGCGTAAAGCCTCCGAAACTATCGCGTTCACGTCGTCCTGCACGTTGTTGTAGTAATACATTTCGTAGAACTTATAGACGATCAGCACGCAGCAGGCCATCGTGTTGTCGGAATTTAGTGCGGCGGTGGCCTTGTCGAACGTCTTTTCGAAATTATCCTGTAAGTTTTTGAGATTCGGGCTGCGTTTGTCCGACACGAAGGTCTCGACGAAATAGAGGTCTCCGGCCAGTTGTTCCCGGCTGATGCCTGCGATCTTCTGCACCGCCTCTTTGCCCCGGGCGATCACCTCCTGGATCGGAATGTCTTCGCGGTCGTGTTCGCTGATTGCCTTGTTCAGCTCGTTGAGCAGCTGTCCTTGCGGATGGGCGGAATAGACGATCTCCAGCAGGGCGCTGGCGAGCACGTTCCAGGCATAACCGTATTTCAGCTCGGTTTCGAACCCTTTCACGGCGTCGAGGCATTCCGTGCAAGTCTGTTGAATCTCATTGTAGATGCGCTCCACGGTTTCGGCGTCGTAAGGTTTCACCTCCGGTTCGCAGATGCGTTGTGCGCCGTATTTATTGACGAATTCGTCGTAAAAGAGGTTGCTCGTGCGGCAGATTTCGTAAAGGACGTCGTAAATTTTGGCCGGATGGGTCAGCGCCAGCGGGCAGTCGTAGGTGAAATGGAACTGTTTGTCGCGAAGCAGGATACAGGAGAGGTCGAGTACGTTGGTATTCAGCCCGGCGATCTGACGCAGCAGCGGAATCCGGCCTTTTTCCGGGAGCCCCAGGAAAGGGGCGTCGATCTCCAGCCGGTCGCCGTCTATCCGGATGCCGACGATGATCGAGCCGTGAGGCACTTTGAATTCCGTCCCCGCCGGATTGCCGTATCTGGCGCGAAGCTCCGGATCAATATAGTCGAGCAGGGCGTGGAGCGCGGAGGTGTATTCGCCTTTTTCGAAATGTTCGAGGCAGCGGTCGTAAACCTCCTGGTCGATCCGGCTCGCGGTGGAGGCTGCGGTAGGGGCGTGGTAGGTGAGTGTCTGTTTC
>JAJBVQ010000174.1 GCA_020859745.1 Rikenellaceae bacterium | reverse complement strand
GGCGGAGGCCTGCAACACTCGCTCCGCTCGGTCTTGGCCCCGCTGGCTCCGGCCTATGTGTAACCCAAAGCGGGTGATTGCGGAGCCTGAGTATACCGGGAGATACAGCCCGGAAGCCCAACGGGACCGCTTTTTCAACCGGGCAGCGTGCCGAAACCAGAGCAGCTAGTGAACTTTGATGAGGTAGCGCGAGGAAACTGAAGGTAAACGGCGGCAGTTTTCTCCAACCCAAAGAAAAAAGAGGAAATTACTGCGGGGCGACCATGGTTTCGAGCGCCTTGCGGTTTCGGATAACGATCTCCGTTTCGCTCAGCTCCACATACCCCTTCCGCGCCAATTCCGAGAGCGTCTGTTCGAACGCATTGCGCGTTATATCCAGCTCGTCCGCCATCTTTTCGACATTCAGCGGCACCGTGTCGCCCGCCGGCGAAGCCGACGAGAGCAGCAGCGCCGCCACCTTCTCCGTCAGCATCAGCACCGACAGCGCATAAATCTTGCGCGAGAAATAGTTCGCCCGGTTCGAGATGATGTCGATGAAATTCGACAGCACGATCGTGTTGTCCTGCATCATTTCGAACAAGCCGCCCCGGTGCAGCGTCATGATCTCCGTCCCGTCCTCGTTCGCCACCACGTCGATCGGCAGGCGGTTGTAACCCCCGAACAGGAACGCCGGCGCGATCAGCTGCGGCGCCGCAATGTTGTCGATAATGCGCCTTCTTCCCGCCGCGTCCGTCACCTCGCCGCGCACCGAACCCTTGAGGATGATCATCAGCCCCGAATAGGCCGTGTCCCGCTTGGCGATGCAGTCGTCATGCGCGAAAACCGCCGTCGCGAACGACGAGCGTTCGAGCAGGCTGTCTATGGTTTGCTGATCCAGGCCCCGGAACAGCGGTGAATCTTTCAATATGGGAAACATAGTTTGTCGTATGAATTTTTGATAGGACTAAGTTAGCGGTTTTTTAGCGAAAACGCCAAAGAAAAAGCGGGATATTCCTCTTGCCAGAGGAGTATCCCGCCGAAATCGCCCCGGAGGGCCTTATTTGCGGCTGCCGGTGAACGTAGCCACCACCGTTACGGCCGGAACCGTGATGGTGAACTCCATGGCGGCAGGCTTGCCCTTCCCCGCCACCGCGATGTCGAGGTCGGTGGCTCCCATGCTCACCTTCCCCGCACCTGCCAGCGTGAAATTCGCATCGCTTTTGACGACAGTCACGTTCTCGGCCCCGATCGGCTGGCCGCCGAAGAACTGGTCGAGCAGCGGGGATTGTGTCAGTTGCAGCTTGACCGTGCTCCCCGTCTGGGTGACGGTGATCGTGGCCGCCTGGCCCGTGATGCCGACCACCGGCTGGCCGCCCAGCGTGACGTCGAGGGTTCCGGCGTAACTTCCGGCCACCTGTTGGGATGCGGGCGGGTCGGAGGGGTTGTCGTCCTTGCAGGAGGTCATGCCTAACATGACCGGCACGGCAACCGTTGCGGCTGCCAGCGCCAGGCTTTGAAGATTCTCATAATCGTGATTTTTTGACAGTTACTTACCGGAGGCAAGGTAGTGAGTATTTGCTTCCGTTGTACTGTCCCGTTTATGGGAAAGAGTGTCCCTTCCTTCTTTGGAAATTCCCCTTTAGCGGGGCAGGAATCCGGCCAACAGGTCGGTATGCGCCCACAGGTAATAGCAGAGATAGCCCAACGCTGCCAGCACCACCAGCACGGCGAAGAACGATACCGTGTAGTTGTGCGGGTTCTTCCCTTTGGGCCGTACCCGGGGAGGTCGCGGCCGGCCCGGACGCACCGGATTGGCAGATCCCGGAACGGGCGCCGCACGGTAAGAAGGCGAAGGCACCACCAGCGGTTCGGCAGGCAGCGGGTTGAGCAGCTCCAGCAGCTCCGGGTCGGCATAGAATTCTGCGCCCCGCTCCGGATCGGCCTGTATCGTTCCGATCCCCTCTAAAAGTATAGAGCCTTCCGGCAGGCCGGAAGCCTGGGCCAGGGCGTAAGCCGTCTCGCGCCATTCCCGGCAGAATTCGCCCGCCGTTACCGGATCGGCCCCCAGCTCGGCGGCCACAAGTTCGGTCAAGGGCAGGTCCCCGGCTTCCGTCATCACCAGTTCCGGCATCCGGCGCGGCGGGTCGAGCCGCTGCCCCGGCAGGAACTGCGCACCGCTGCGCACCGTGTGCAGCGTCCCGATCCCCTCGACGGCGACCGGACGGTACTGCAACAGGTTGCGGCGGAGTATGGCGGATACGATATGCATTTCAGCGAAGGTTCTGGATGGTACGTTCGATGACCTGCGGGAAATGCCGGTGCTCCAGCACATGGATTTTCGCCGCAAGGGTATCCGCCGTATCATCGGCATCCACCGGCACGGTGGCCTGGAACAGCGTGTCCCCGCTGTCATAATGCTCGTTTACCAGGTGGATCGTGATCCCCGACTCCTTTTCCCCCGCCCGCGGAAAGGCCGCGAGCACCACTTACACGAAACAGCACAAGCAACACCAAGCCCGACGCCGAGCCCGAGGGTAGGT
>JAJBVQ010000145.1 GCA_020859745.1 Rikenellaceae bacterium | reverse complement strand
GTGGCGAGGCCAGAGGCCGCTGGCGGACTTTGGCGAGCTAGCGCGAGAAAGGCGAAGCCAAAAACGAGCAAAGCGAAGTTAACGGCACAACCCTCGACAAGCTCGGGCAGCCCCTCCGCTGGCTCCGGGATGAAAATGACGCGGGAACCGGCTTTTCGCTCTCTCGGAGTTCGGCCGAAGCCAACGGATGAACTATCTCCCGAATATAACAAAAAGAGCGCCCTTCCCCTATTCAATCGGGAAGGGCGCTCGCGTTACGTTCTATCAGACATTATTTCACCTCTTCGAATTCCACATCGTGCGGACCGTCGTCCTCCGGCTGCGACTGGGATGCGGATCCCGCACCCGCCGAGCCTGCGCCCGCATCCGCGCCGCCGGCATTGCCGCCGCCCGCGTTGTAGATATCCTGCGAAGCGGCCTGCCATGCGGCGTTCAGCCCTTCGGAATATTTGTCGATATCGGCCAGGTTTTGCGCCTTGTGGGCCTCTTTCAACCCGTTCAGCGCGGTTTCGATCGCCGACTTCTTGTCGGCAGGGATCTTGTCGCCGTACTCTTTAAGCTGCTTTTCGGTGCTGAAAATCAGGGAGTCGGCGGCGTTGACCTTATCGACGCGCTCACGTTCCTCCTTGTCCTTCGCCTCGTTGGCCTTGGCCTCGTCGCGCATGCGCTGGATCTCGGCCTCGGTCAAGCCGGAGGATGCCTCGATACGGATGCTCTGCTCCTTGCCCGTCCCCTTGTCTTTCGCGGAGACGTTGAGGATACCGTTGGCGTCGATGTCGAAGGTCACTTCGATCTGCGGCACGCCGCGCGGCGCTGCCGGAATACCGTCCAGGTGGAACCGGCCGATGGTCTTGTTGTCGCGGGCCATCTGGCGCTCGCCTTGCAGCACGTGGATCTCTACGGACGGCTGGTTGTCGCTCGCCGTCGAGAAGGTCTCGGACTTGCGGGTCGGGATGGTGGTGTTGGCTTCGATCAGCTTGGTCATCACGCCGCCCATGGTCTCGATACCCAGCGACAACGGAGTCACGTCGAGCAACAGCACGTCTTTCACTTCACCGGTCAGCACGCCCCCCTGGATAGCGGCCCCGATTGCGACCACTTCGTCCGGGTTCACGTTTTTCGACGGCTCTTTGCCGAAGAAATCCTTGACCACCTGCTGGATGGCAGGAATACGGGTCGAACCGCCCACCAAAATAACGTCGTCGATCTGCGATGCGGTGAGTCCGGCGTCTTCGAGGGCCTTGCGGCACGGCTCGATGGTGGCGTGGATCAGCTTGTCGGCCAGCTGCTCGAATTTAGCGCGGGTCAGGGTAGTTACCAAGTGCTGCGGAATACCGTCGATCGGCATGATGTACGGCAGGTTGATCTCCGTGGAGGTTGCGCTCGAAAGCTCGATCTTGGCCTTTTCGGCAGCCTCTTTGAGCCGCTGCAAGGCCATGGGGTCTTTGCGCAGATCGACATGGTGCTGTTTCTCGAACTCTTCGGCCAGCCAATCGATAATCACGTGGTCGAAGTCGTCGCCGCCCAGGTGGGTATCTCCGTTGGTGGATTTCACTTCGAACACGCCGTCGCCCAGCTCCAGGATCGAAATATCGAAGGTACCGCCCCCGAGGTCGTACACGGCGATCTTCATGTCCTTGTCGGACTTTTCGAGGCCGTAGGCCAAAGCGGCTGCGGTCGGCTCGTTGATGATACGGGAGACTTTCAGCCCCGCGATCTCGCCGGCCTCCTTGGTAGCCTGCCGCTGGGAGTCGTTGAAGTAGGCGGGCACGGTAATAACCGCTTCGGTTACTTCCTGTCCGAGGTAGTCTTCGGCGGTCTTCTTCATTTTCTGGAGGATCATGGCCGAAATTTCCTGCGGGCTGTAGAGCCGCCCGTCGATCACGATACGCGGTGCGCCGTGCTCGTCTTTGACTTCGTACGGTACGCGCTTGAGCTCGCCCTTGACCTGGTCGTAGGTCTCGCCCATGAAACGCTTGATCGAAAAGATGGTCCGCTTGGGGTTGGTGATGGCCTGGCGTTTGGCCGGGTCGCCCACTTTACGCTCGCCGCTTTCGGTGAAAGCCACGATGGACGGGGTGGTGCGCTGCCCTTCGCTGTTGGGGATCACGACAGGCTCATTGCCTTCCATGACGGCTACGCATGAGTTGGTGGTCCCGAGGTCTATACCGATGATTTTTCCCATAATATTGAGTGTTTTATTTTTGTTTTTTCCAGTTGAGGTTTGGCGACTACGGTAACCAACAAGCTCTGTGCCAAAACGGGTTTTTGCCAAATTGTCAGCCTTTCCTGTCATTTCATGTCAAAGGAGGCGCTGCCATTTCGGCCGGGATTTTCCGAGGATTTTACCTACTTTTGTCCTGCAAATTCCGTTCCCCGATATGAAGTACAAGCATCTTTTTTTCGACCTGGACGATACGTTTTGGGATGTCCGCAGCAACCAGGAGTCGGCGCAGCGCGAGCTGTTCGCGACGTTCGGCATGGCGGACCGCTATCCGGATTTCAACACCTATTATAATAC
>JAJBVQ010000264.1 GCA_020859745.1 Rikenellaceae bacterium | reverse complement strand
CAGCCGCAGGGCAAAACCCTGACGCGCCAGTTCCAGATCAGCAACGGAGGCGAGAAAGATTTGGTCATCCGGCATATCGGCCCCAGCGGCAGCCGCATCCGGGCCAAGGCCGACAAGACGGTCATCAAAGCGGGGGACACGGCGACCCTCACGGTGACGCTCGACACCAAAGGCGCCTCCGGGCGGCTGTCGGAAGGGATCACCGTGGTGACCAACGATCCGGCGCGCCCCGCACGGGACATCCGCGTGCTGGCCAATATCGTGAAATAAATTAGATCGGGTTTCCGGCAAGACAACCTGCGGAAAGATCCGCAACCTCTCCGGCTTCTATTTCGCGGCCGGCGACCGGAGTGACTGGACTATGCCCCACAATGACGCATTATGGCGGGATGCGGTCAAGACCTTTTTCGATCCCTGTCCGGCGGGTTGGCGGGTGCCGAAAGGCGGCGCGGGAGCGAACCCGTGGGACGCATTAACCCAAAGCAACGCCGTCTGGGACAGCGGTTCGGACGATCTCCCGGTCAGTTACACCTGGCCGACCGCAGCGGGAGGGGTTGAGGCACGCTACCTGTTACAGGGCTGGCGCACAGGGCGTTCGGCCGGAGGACTTAGCGGGCTGAACTCGGAAGGAAGCGTCCATACTTCCACCGTCTCTGCCGACTACTGCACCTACCGGTTTTGTTTTACTCCTTCGAAGATCATGAACCTGAACGCCGGAGCGCCCCGCACACAGGCTATCTCCGTCCGCTGCGTACGGGAGTGACGGGGATACGGAAGGGGGAGACGAAAAGCAATTCCGGACACGCCGGTGAAGCATTGCCCGGATCAGGAAGTCTACCGGCTCTAGTGAAACAGCCCTCAGGCCAGTATCCTGTCGATCTCCGTCAACTCTTCCGGAGCGAACGCCGGACTCTCCAGCGCCCCTAAATTCTGGAGCAGCTGTTCCGTCGAACTCACCCCCGCGATCACCGACGTCACCGCCGAACCCGGCCTGAGCTGCCACGCGATCGCCATCTGCGAAAGCCTCTGCCCCCGCCGCCCCGCGATTTCATGCAACGCTTTGATTTTAGATAGATTGGACTCCACGTCCGACACCTTCAGGAATCCGTTATGAGCCGCCCTCGAATCCGCCGGAATCCCTGACAAATAACGTTCCGACAGCTGCCCCTGCGCCAATGGCGAAAAGCTCACCACACCGGTTCCGTACTCCCCGAACAACGGGAACAGCTCCCTTTCCGGCTCCCGCACCAGCATCGAATAGCGCAGCTGGTTCACCACGCACGGCGTCCCGAGCGACCGCAGCATATCCATCGCTTTGCGGGCCAGATCCGCCGGATATTTCGATAATCCCACATAGAGCGCCCGCCCCGACCGCACGATATAGTCGAGCGCCTGCATCGTCTCTTCGAGCGGCGTCTCCGGGTCGGGCCGGTGCGAGTAGAAAATATCGACATACTCCACCCCCAGCCTGCCGAGGCTTTGGTCGCAGGCCGCCACCAGATGCTTGCGCGAGCCCCAGTCCCCGTAAGGCCCCGGCCACATCTCGTGCCCCGCCTTGGTGGTGATCAGGATTTCATCCCGGTGCGGCCCCAAATCGGTTCGCAGGATATGCCCGAAAGTAGCCTCCGCGCTCCCCGCCGGCGGCCCGTAGTTATCCGCCAGGTCGAAATGGGTGATCCCCCGTTCGAACGCCGACAGCACGGTCTGCCGCGCCCGCCCGAAGTTATCCCCAGCGCCGAAGTTTTGCCACAACCCCAGCGAGATGGCGGGCAACAGCAGCCCGCTCCGCCCGCAACGCCTGTATTCCATAATTCTTACGTTTATCTGACAGACCCGTACCGTCGCTTTTTAAGCAAACGCCGTGCAAAATTTACATTCGGACCGGAGCCAGCGTAGGGCATAAAAGGTTGTTACGAGCCGAAAGCGAACAGCCAAGCCTCCGCGCCAGCGGGCAGGCCGAAGCCACCCTGGGCGAAGGGTCGCAATAAATTGCCGGCCTCCGCTGGCTTCGGCCCCAACCAAAGATTTCAGAGCCTGAAAAAATCGGGTGATTATAGCCCGGAAACTCAGCCGACTTTTTGTTCACAAAAAGAACAGTCACACACGGCTCAATGCAAAATAAAACGAACCGATTACCGCATCAGTCCATTTTGAGCACCGCCAGGAACGCCTCCTGCGGCACCTCCACCCGCCCCACCTGCCTCATCCGCTTCTTCCCCTGCTTTTGTTTTTCGAGCAGCTTGCGCTTGCGCGAAATATCCCCCCCGTAACACTTCGCCGTCACATCCTTGCGCACCGCCTTGACCGTTTCCCGCGCGATGATCTTCGCCCCGATCGCCGCCTGGATCGCAATATCGAACTGCTGGCGCGGAATCAGCTCCTTGAGCTTCTCGCACATCTTGCGCCCGAAATCGTAGGCATGGTCCACATAGATCAGCGACGAAAGCGCATCCACCTGCTCACCTTTCATCAGAATATCCCTCTTCAATAAAATCGAATCATTATAATCCGTCATCTAATAATCGAACA
>JAJBVQ010000037.1 GCA_020859745.1 Rikenellaceae bacterium | reverse complement strand
CCCCGCCACGAGGTGGTCGGCTCGAAGATGATACCGGCCATTTTCCGCGAACAGAAGCTGCCGATGGACGAGCGGATGAAGTACGTTCAGAAGCTGGTTTTCCTGCACCTGCGGCCCATCATCCTCTCAGAGGACGAGGTGACCGATTCGGCGGTGCGGCGGCTGCTTTTCGAGGCGGGGGACGACGTCGAGGAGCTGATGACCTTGTGCGAGGCGGATATCACTTCGGGCAACGATGCCAAGGTACGGCGCTACCTGGACAATTTCGCGCTCGTGCGGCGCAAAATGAAGGAGATCGAGGAGAAAGACCATATCCGCAACTTCCAGCCGCCGATTACGGGGGAGATCATTATGGAGACTTACGGCATACCGCCCTGCCGGGCCGTGGGCGTCATTAAGGAAGGCATTAAAAATGCCATACTCGACGGAGATATACCGAACGAGTACGATGCGGCCTACGCCCTGATGGAACGGCTCGCCGCGGCGGAAGGGCTGACTAAGATTCAGTAATCCGAACTGTTTATTTTCAGGTCGCAGCCTGCGGGGGCGCAATTTATTACGGGCCTCCGCGGGGGGAGGCTGCGGCCCGCCCGGCTCACTGCGTTCGCCGTCTTTCATCAAAGTGCATAGCACCGATAATGAAACATTCGGTTAAATATTACATTTTGGAACGAACCGATTTCGACATACTCACCTCGGCGGAAGGCCGCGGATTGGTGGAGCGTCATATTGACGGCGACCCGGCCCGGTTGGCGCTCAAGCTGCGCAATCCGGCCGTGACCCAGCAGATCCGGGTGCTCCAGAAGTGCCGCACCAAACTGCCGGGGTACTATGCGGCGCGGTGCATCGTGCCGCAGGTCGCCTACGAACAGGCGAGCAGCGAGGCCACGGCGACGGCGAGAACGGAGGGGATCCTCGCTTCCATTCCGGCCGGCGAGCGGCGATCAGCGGTGGATCTGACGTGCGGACTGGGGGTCGATTCGCTGGCACTGAGCCGCGTTTTCGACCGGGTGGAGACGGTGGAGATCGACCCGCTCCGGGCGGAGATAGCCCGGTGGAATTTCGGCTTGCTGGGGGCGGAAAATATCGAGGTCGTCAACCGTTCCGCGGAGGAATTTCTGGCCTCGTGGCCCGAAAGGCAGGCCATCGACCTGGCGTATGTCGATCCCTCGCGCAAAAAAACGGACGGGAAACGCGTCTACTCACTGGAGGAGAGCTCGCCCAATATACTGGAACTTTTACCAGCCCTGCGGAAGATCGCCCGGCGAATCGTGGTGAAGCTGTCGCCGCTGTTCGACGTGGCGGAAGTGTACCGGCTTTTCGGTGAAGACACCTGCGTAGAGGTAATCTCGCTGGACGGGGAGTGCAAGGAGGTGCTGGCCAAGATCGGCTTTACGGACGGGGAAAACGGTACGCCTTACATGCGGGTGACGGCCATCCGGCGGGGCGAAGTGCGGCACTACGGTTTCGACCGCCCGGCGCTCGAACGAAGCGCCGGGCCTGTTGCTGCGGTGGGGGACGCCCGTTTTTTGCTGGTGCCCGACGTGGCGTTCTACAAGACAAGGACGGTGGGGGCGTATGCCTCGGAATACCTGAAAGGCGCGCCGGGAAACCTGCGGCTGTGCGGGGAATACCTCTTTTCGGACGAGCTTCCGGATGGGTTCACGGGCAAGACTTACCGGATCACGTTCCGGCACCCGTACCAGCCCAAAGAGATCGGGCGGATCCTCAAATCGAGGGGGATCCGGCGGGTGAACGTCCACCGGCGCAACTTCCCTTTCACCTCGGAACAGATCGGCCGGGCGCTGGGAGTGGAGCTCGGCGGAAGCACCGATATTTTCTGCACGGTGGCGGACGGAGAGCTGACCGTCTTTTTTGTCGGCAGAATTGATTAACTTTGTTTTTACGGGTGCCGTAGCACGCTGATGCGTGAAGCGTTCTGCGCCAGCGGACGGGCCGAAGCCTCCCGCGTCGGAGGCCCGCAAAATCCGATAAACCACCGACCAATAAGCCAGTTATGGGAAATTTCAAGGAAGAGGTAGCGAAGATACGCGCCTTCGTTTTCGACGTCGACGGCGTATTCACCGACGGGCGGATACTCATTACCCCCGAGGGCGAGTTCCTGCGCGAATACAGCGTGCGGGACGGGCTGGCGGTAGTCCGGGCCGTGCGGAAAGGCTATCCGATCGGGGTCATCTCCGGCGGCAAAGGCGACCAGCTCCGCAAGCGGATGGAAGGACTCGGCATCGAGCATATCTATACCGGCAAGGATTCGAAGATCGAGTCGTTGCACCACTTCGCAGAGCAATGCGGCGTGCCCCTGGACGAAATGGTCTATATGGGCGACGACTATCCCGACATTGAGCCGATGCGGGCCGTGCGGCTCGCCACGGCCCCGGCCGACGCGGCCGACGCGGTCAAAGGCGTGGTGCATTACGTTTCCGCATTCCCGGGGGGAAGGGGATGCGTGCGCGACATTATCGAACAGGTCTTGCGCGCGCGGGGCGACTGGTTCGAAGATTCAGCCACA